>NZ_CADEAU010000573.1 GCF_902825405.1 Micromonospora maritima
GGTGGGCCTGCTGGGCGCGCTGCTGCTGGCGCTGCCGGGGCTGGTCAGCGGCGCGGTGGGGCTGTTGCTGCTGGTGCCGCCGCTGCGTCGGCTGGCCGGCGGCGGGGTGCGCCGGGCCACCGAGCGGCGGGTGTCGTCGATGGTGGCCGGTGACCTGTTCGGGCCGCGCCGGGTCCGGGTCTACCAGGGGCAGTCCCAGCCGACCCCCACCCCCACACCGCAGCAGCCGGTGACGGAGCCCGGCCGGGCCATCGAGGGTGAGATCGTGGACCGCTGAGTACGCCCCAGACGTGACGAAACGCCCCCGGGAGTCGTCCCGGGGGCGTTTCGGTCGTTACGGGTGCTCAGGCGCGACCGCGGCGGGTGCGGACCTCCTGGAGCCGCTCGGCGAGGATGTCCTCCAGCTCGGCGATCGAGCGGCGCTCCAGCAGCATGTCCCAGTGGGTGCGCGGCGGCTTGGCCTTCTTCTGCTCCGGCTCGCTGCCGTCGACCAGGCGGGCGACGCTGCCGTCGAACTTGCACTCCCAGGTCGTCGGGACCTCGGCGTCGACGGCGAACGGCACCTCGAACTGGTGGCCCTTGGCGCACAGGTACTCGCGGGTCTGACGCGGCGCGAGCTCCGTGTTGCGGTCGGATTCGTAGCTGACCGCGCCCAGCCGGCTACCGCGCAGCATACGCTCGCCCATGATCGACTTCCCCTCGTCCGTGGTGCTGGTCTTCAGGTGTAACGGCCGTTCACCGCCCGCCCATTCCCCACCCACGCGGCAGGGCCGTACGCGGGTCGGGAGGTTCAAGGGTAACCGGCCATGACAGCTGCCCGGCGGGGTCGTCCCCGGCCGGGCCGAATCGGTGGAGTGTTTCGCCTGTCAACGGGGATGTTACCCACCCGCATGCGTGCCGGAGGTGACGATGACCAGTGACGCGCCGGTCGGAGCACGACCGCCCGCCGGGAAGACCTTCTTCGGTCACCCGCGGGCGCTGTCCACCCTCTTCCTCACCGAGATGTGGGAGCGGTTCAGCTTCTACGGGATGCGCGCCATCCTGGTGCTCTACCTGACCGCCGCGGTCGCCGACGGCGGGCTCGGCATCGGCGAGTCCAGCGCCAACGCCGTCTACGGCACCTACAACGCCATGGTCTACCTGATGGCGCTGCCCGGCGGCTGGGTCGCCGACCGGCTCATCGGCGCGCGCCGCAGCGTGCTGTGGGGCGGCGTGGTGATCGCCGCCGGCCACTACGTGATGGCGATCCCCACCGGGTGGAGCGTGTTCGCCGGCATGACCCTGATCGTGCTCGGCACCGGCCTGCTCAAGCCCAACATCTCCACCATGGTCGGTGACCTCTACGAGCGGGACTCACCACGCCGCGACGCCGGGTTCTCCATCTTCTACATGGGCATCAACCTGGGCGCGTTCATCGCCCCGCTGATCACCGGCTTCCTCGGCGAGAAGATCAACTGGCATCTCGGGTTCGGCGCCGCCGCGGTCGGCATGACCTTCGGCGTCATCCAGTACGTGGCCGGACGCCGCAACCTCGGCGACGCCGGCGCCGCACCGGCCGACCCACTGCTCGGTGCCGACCGGCGGCGGGCGCTGACCCGCGTCGGCGTGGCCACCGCCGTGGTGCTGGTGGTCCTGCTCGTGCTGCTGCTGGTCGGCTGGTTCACCGTCGACACGGTGGTCAACCTGCTCACCGTGGTCACCGTGCTGGTCACCGTCGCCTACTTCGCGCGGATCCTCACCGACCGGGAGATCAGCGACACCGAACGCAGCCGGATGAAGGCGTACGTGTGGCTGTTCGTCTTCGCCGCGTCGTTCTGGCTCATCTACGACCAGGCCGGCTCGGTGCTGAACATCTTCGCCGCCGACCGGACCGACCGGAACGTGGGCGGGTTCACCTTCCCGGCGTCCTGGCTGCAGTCGGTCAACCCGATCCTCATCATCATCGGCGCGCCGCTGGCCGCGTGGCTGTGGCTCAAGCTCGGCCACCGGGTCTCCACGCCGACCAAGTTCGCCGTCGGCCTGGTGCTCAACGGCCTGTCGTTCGTGCTCATGGCCGCCGCCGCCCAGGCCGCCGTCGGCGGCGACCTGGTCTCGCCGTGGTGGCTGGTCGCGGTGTACGCGATCCAGGTCGCCGGTGAGCTGTCGCTGAGCCCGGTGGGTCTGTCGGCCACCACGAAACTGGCCCCGGTCAAGTACGCCAGCCAGATGCTGGGCCTGTGGTTCCTCGCCACCGCCGTCGGCGACGCCATCGGCGGCCAGGTGGCCCGGCTGGCCGACAGCTGGTCGCAGGCGACCTACTTCCTGACCTTCGGCCTGGCCTCGGTGGTGCTGGGCCTGGCCGCGGTGATGTTCACCCGCCAGATCCGGGGCCTGATGGCCGGCATCCACTGACCGCCGGCTCACCCCGCCGGGACGGGCGGCAACGGCAACGGCAGACCGGGGAGGCCGTCGATGCTGGTGGCCACGTGCTCCTTGCCGGCGAAGTATGCGCTCAGCGACGCGTCGTCCTCCCGGGCGAACCGCCGCCCGTGCAGGTCCCGGTCGGTGTCGTAGCTCATCACCGGCACCGTGTAGCCGCAGGTGTCGCGGATCAGCTCGGCCCGCACCACGATCACCGCCCGCAGCCCGTGCGGGGTCGGGTCGATGTCGGGGAAGTGCCGCAACAGGTCCGGCCAGCGGCTGTCGTCGCGGAACACCGGCTCGCCGCGCCCGTGCACCCGCACGATGGTCGGCGGCCCGGCGAACGCGCACCACATCAGCGTGACCCGGCCGTTCTCCCGCAGGTGGGCGATGGTCTCGGCGTTGCTGCCGGCGAAGTCGAGGTAGGCCACGGTGTGCTCGTCGAGCACCGCCAGGCAACCGCGCAGACCCTTGGGGGAGAGGTTGACGGTGCCGTCGCCGGACAGCGGGGCCGTGGCCACGAAGAACATCGGCTGCGCCTCGATGAACTCCCGCAGCCGGCCGTCGATGCGCTCGTACGTCTTTCCCATGCCCCGATCCTCCCCCGAAGCGCGTTGCGGCGCTGCCCCGTCCCGGACCGTGGCCGGTCAACCGGTGCGCGTACCGAGCCGGGCCAGGGCCGAGGCCAGGTCGCTGACCTGGTCGGCGAGCTGCCCGGCGCGACGCTGCGCGGCGTCCCGCTCGGCCTCGGTCGCGGCCGTGC
>NZ_CADEAU010000574.1 GCF_902825405.1 Micromonospora maritima
GGCCGTGGCCGGCGCCGACGGGCTGCGGCTGGCCGGCCTGATGGCGGTGGCCCCGCTGGGCTGGGAGCCGGACCGGGCGTTCGCCCGGCTGGCCGAGGTGGCGACGCGGCTGCGCGGCGACCATCCGGGGGCCACGGGGCTGTCCGCGGGGATGAGCGGCGACCTGGAGAGTGCCGTGGCGCACGGCGCGACACATGTCCGCGTCGGCAGCGCGTTGCTCGGAATGCGCCCCACGCTGGGGTAGCCTGACCGCGACGGAAGCAAATTACATCAGTGTTGTTCAGGACGGCGTTCCCGTAGCCGGGGGCCGTGGCGGGCGGGCCGCGAACCGCACGTCAGGGGATTGCCGATCCGGTCCGGTGGGCATGATCGTCCACTCGTGATCAAGCGACACGGCACGGGGGCGCGTGCCGCACGGCGGACGGAAGGGCGCGGGGATGGGTGCACTGCGCAAGGCGGGGGTCTGGCTCGGTCTCGTCGAGGAGGACGACGAGCGGGCGTACGAGGACGGCGGCTACGACAAGGGTGGCTACCGCGACTCGTCGCGCTACCGGTCGAGCCGGTACGCCGAGGAGTTCGCCGACGAGGACGACGACGAGGCCGACGAGCCGCCGACGACCCGCAGCCGGGTCGGCGAGCGGGGCCGGCTGAGCGAGCGTGCCGCGAGTCGTGCGGTCGACACCGACCGGTCCGAGGTCGAGCGCCCGGAGCGGACCGAGCGCTCCAGCGTCCGGTCGATCACCCGCTCCTCCGCCGACGGTTCCGGCGCGTTGAGCTACCACACCCGGGACAACCTCGCCCTCGCGCCGCAGGCCCAGCCGCGCGAGCGGGTGGTGGCTCCGGAGGAGGAGCAGCGCTACCAGATCACCACCCTGCACCCGACGACGTACCGCGAGGCGCGGACCATCGGCGAGCACTTCCGGGACGGTGTGCCGGTGATCATCAACCTCACCGAGATGGACGAGGCGGACGCCCGCCGGCTGGTGGACTTCGCCGCCGGGCTCGCGTTCGGCCTGCGCGGTACGATCGAGCGCGTGACCAACCGGGTGTTCCTGCTCTCACCGGCCAACGTCCAGGTCACCGCGGAGGACAAGGCCAAGATCGCTGAGGGCGGCTTTTTCAGCCTGAGCTAGCCCGCACGACCGAGGGACGTCGCCTGCCGTGTTGTCGATCCTGTTCCAGGTGCTCTACCTGCTGCTGTACTTCTTCCTGCTCGTCCTTCTTGCCCGATTTGTTCTCGGCGCGGTGCTGGCCTACGGTCGCCGCTGGCAGCCGGGTCGCGGCGCATCGGTGGGACTGGAAGTCGTGTGGAGCGTCACTGATCCGCCCCTGCGAGCGTTGAGGCGTGTGATCCCACCACTGCGAATTGGTACCGTGAGCATCGACCTGGCCTCCCTTGTGCTCCTGGTTATCCTGTTCGTGCTGATGGAGTTCGTGTTACAGCGCCTGATCGTGGCGTTCGCCTGACCAGAGCGCTTTCGCGGCCGCAACTGACCCGAGGAGTTTCGATGCCGCTGACCCCGGCCGACGTCCACAACGTCGCCTTCAAAAAGCCGCCGATCGGCAAGCGGGGGTATGACGAGGAGGAGGTCGACGCCTTCCTGGACGAGGTCGAGCGTGAGCTGGCCCGTCTGATCGAGGAGAACAACGAGCTGCGCGCCCAGGTGGAGCGCGGCGGTCGGGGTGGCGCGCCCGCCGGCCCCGGCGGCGACGCCCGCCTCGCGGCGGAGCTCAACGACGTCAAGGCCCAGCTCGACCGGGTGCAGCGCGACAAGGCGGCCGCCGAGCAGGCGGCCCGGGCGATGCAGGCCGAGCTGGAGCAGGTCCGCACGCAGGGCGGCCCGGCGGGGGTGACCGGGGACGGCGAGCAGCAGGCGCTGCGCGTGCTCATGATGGCCCAGCGCACCGCGGACGACCACGTCTCCGACGCCCGGCGCGAGGCCGACCAGCTGCTCTCCGAGGCCCGGTCCAAGGCCGAGGAGGTCACCCGCGAGGCGCGGGCCAAGGCCGACGCCCTGGAGCGGGACGCCCGCCAGCGGCACCAGGAGGCCATGGGCGGCCTGGACGCGAAGCGCACCGCGCTGTCGAAGCACATCGAGGAGCTCAAGCAGTTCGAGCGCGAGTACCGCACCCGCCTCAAGGCCTACCTGGAGAGCCAGCTGCGTGACCTCGACGGTCGCGGGCAGGGCATCGAGGTCGAGATGAACCGCGAGGGCAACCGTGCCGCCGGCGGCAGCAACGGCCTCGCCACCGCGGGCCTCGCCGGATCCTTCGGCGGCGGTCGTGGCGGCTCCCTGGAGTCCGGCCGCTGATCCAGCGTCGGTGGCCGTCCCGGTGGCGGCCACCGACCGCACCAGTCCGACACGACGCGGCCGGGGGTGAGCCGTGATAGCCGCCAGCGTCCTGCTCATCCTCGTCGCCGTCGTGCTGCTGGTGGTGGGTCTGGCCGGTGGGTCCAGCCCGCTGCTGATCGTGTCGATCGCGGCCAGCCTGCTGTCCGCCGTCGCCTTCGTCGCGTTCGCCCGCCAGGCGGCCGCCGCGAGGGCCACCGCGGCTCGCGGCCACGGCCCGCGCACCAGGACCGCGCGCTCCGGCCCGTCCCCGGACGAGCCGGTGAGCCCGGTCCCGCACCACACGTCGACGGTCGGCGCCGGCGGATCCGGGTGGCGGCAACCGCCAGGGTCGCCGGTGACCGAGCCGTACGACCCGCCGGACGACGCCTGGGCGCCCCCGGCGCCCCGTGCCGCCGGACGGGCCGAGGTGACCCCGACCTCGCCCGCGCCCGGTGACCTGTCCGCGGGCGAGCCGCCGGCCGAACACCTCACCGTCGGCGAGCTGGCCCGGCTGGTGCGGCTGCCCGCGGACGTCCGGGTCGTCGACGGTCACCCCCGCTTCCATCTGACCGACTGCCCGCAGCTGGCGGGCCGGGCGGACGAACCGCTGCCGGTCGCCGAGGCGGTCGAGCTCGGTTTCACCCCGTGTGCCCTCTGCGCCGCGGGCACCACGCTGCTCGCCGACGCCCGGCCGTACTGACCATGACGGTCGCGGACATTCCGCTCACCGTCGCGGTGCGCGTGAAGCCCGGCGCGTCCCGGGCCCGGGTGGGCGGTCGCTACGACGGGCCGCACGGCCCCGCGCTCGTCGTCGCCGTGCACGCGCCGGC
>NZ_CADEAU010000575.1 GCF_902825405.1 Micromonospora maritima
GGACAGCGGGGCCCGCCCGAGCTGGGCGCGCAGCCGGGGCAGGGGCAACGCGCCGGTGAGCAGCGCCCGGGCCAGCCGCCCGATCCCCCGCAGGTCGGCCAGCGCGGTGGCGACGATGTCGACCCGGCTGTCCGGGTCGTCCACCCAGTCCACCGGCACCTCGTGGATGCGCAGCCCGGCGCGCTGGGCCAGGACCAGCAGTTCGGTGTCGAAGAACCAACCGGTGTCCCGTACCAGCGGCAGCAGCTCGGCCGCCACGTCGGCGCGGATCGCCTTGAACCCGCACTGCGCGTCGGAGAAGCGCACCGCGAGCGTGCCGCGCAGCAGCAGGTTGTAGCCCCGGGAGATCACCTCACGCTTGGTGCCCCGGACCACCCGGCTGGTACGCGCCAGCCGGGTGCCGATGGCCAGGTCGGAGTGACCGGAGATGAGCGGCGCCACGAGCGGCAGCAACGCGGCCAGGTCGGTGGAGAGGTCCACGTCCATGTACGCGAGCACCGGCGCCGGCGAGGCGGACCAGGCGGCGCGCAGCGCCCGCCCCCGCCCCTTCTCCGCCAGGTGCACCACCTCCACCCCGGGCAGTTCGGCGGCGAGCGCCTCGGCGACCGCCCGGGTGCCGTCCACGCTGGCGTTGTCGGCCACCGTGATCCGGAACGGGTACGGGAAGTGCGCGCTCAGGTGCGCGTGCAGCCGTCGGACACAGGGGCCGAGGTCGGCCTCCTCGTTGTAGACCGGGACCACCACGTCCAGCACGGCGCCCTCGGCGGTGGGCCGGGCCCGGACGGCGGCCCGGGGCTCCTGCGTGAAGGTCATCGCTCAGCCCTGCCTTCCGCTGCTCAGGTCGTAGACGGTGACGCCGTCGACGGTGGTGGCGGTGAACGTCTGCGCGACCCAGGTGGCGATCTCGCCCGAGGTGTCGCTGCCACCGTTGGCCGGGAACCCGCCGCCGCCGATGAAGTAGTGGACGCGTCCGTCGGCGACGTACTTCTGGAACTGGGCCAGCGTCGGCGACGGGTCGCTGCCGTTGAAGCCGCCGATCGGCATCACCGGCTCACCGGTGGCGAGCTGGTAGCCGGAGGCGTTGTTCGAGCCGATCGTGGCGGCCACCCAGGTGTAGTCGTCCGCGTCGGCCTTCAGCAGCGCCGTCATCTCGGCGCTCGGCTCGCGGGCGTCGAGCAGCCCACCCATGCCGCCGCCGCGCTGCCCCCGGCCCCCGCCGTCCGGACCGGTGCCGCCGTTACGGCCGCCGGGCATCGCCGGCAGTTGGCCGCCGCCCGGGAAGCCCGGGAAGGCGCCCGTCCCGTTCGACCCGCCGTCCTGGCCTCCCGGGAGGCCAGGGAGCGCACCGGTGCCGCCGCCGGGAAAGCCCGGGAACTGGCCCGTGCCACCGCCCGGGAAGCCCGGAAACTCGCCGCTGCCGCCGCCCGGGAAGCCGGGGAAGCCGCCCCGACCGCCGGGCCCGAAGCCGCCGGCCACGGCCGGACCGGCGCTCGGGATCGCGCCGGTGTGCGGGGTGCCTGCCGTCTGCAGCGCGTACGCCGCCGGCCCGGCCACCCCCACCGCCAGCCCGAGCCCCACCACCACCGCACCGAGCCACCGTCCCGCGCGCCCCCCGCGCCGAGCCGGGGTGGCCGAGGGGGACGCGTCCGCTCCGGCCCGGTCGCCCGACGCCGGCTCCCCGGCCACGGGGGTGGTGCGCGGGAGGAGGAAGAGCAGCAGGAGGAGGGCCGCCACGGCCAGGCCGGCGGCCAGCACGGTGGGACGCAGCCAGGGGTGCCACTCCGGGCTGCGCCCGAGCAGGTGCCACGACCACCAGGCGGTCACCGCCATGGTGCCGGACAGGAACAGCGTGGCGACCAGGCCGCGCCACCGGCCGGCGAACGCGCCCAGCGGTCGACGCCGCCCGACGGGTGCCGGCGGGGACGAGGGGACGCCGGCCGGCGGGACCGGGCCGGTCGGGGCGACGGCCACCGGTGGGATCGGGGTGGGAACCGGTGCGCTGCGGGCCCGCCAGAGCAGGGTGGTTCCGATGCCGACGAGCGCGCCGACGGCAGGGGCCAGGGCGACGGTGTAGTAGGCGTGGAAGATCCCGGACATGAAGCTGAAGATCAGCCCGGTGACCAGCAGCCAGCCACCCCAGAGCAGCAGGCCGGCCCGGGTCCGGTCGGTACGCGGCGCGCGCCCGGCCAGCCAGAGGCCGGCGACCAGCAGGATCAGCGCGGCCGGGAGCAGCCAGGAGATCTGACCGCCGACCTCGGTGTCGAACATCCGCAGCAGGCCGGCCTGGCCGGAGAACGGTCCGCCGCCCCCGCCGCCCGGCCGCGCTCCCCCACCGACACTGCCCACCTCGTCACCGGTGATCCGGCCCAGTCCGTTGTAGCCGAGCGTCAGCTCCAGGATGCTGTTGTTCTGCGAGCCACCGATGTAGGGACGTGCGCTTGCCGGCACCAGCTCCACGATCGCCACCCACCAGCCGGCGGAGACCACCACGGCCAGCCCGGCCAGCAGCAGGTGCCGGATCCGCCGGCCGGGCCCGGTCGGTGCGGATAGCAGGTAGACCCCGGCGAAGACCGGGATCACCAGGAACGCCTGGAGCATCTTGGTCAGGAAGCCGAGACCGACGAGCGTGCCGGTCAGCGCGAGCCACCGCGCGCTCGCCGTCTCCACCGCCCGCACCGTCGCGTACGCGGCGGCGACCAGCAGGAACACCAGCAGCGCGTCCGGGTTGTTGAACCGGAACATCAGCGTGGCCACCGGCGTGAGCGCGAGCACCGCGCCGGCGAGCAGGCCGGCCGTCGGGCCGTACCAGCGGCGGACCGCGGCGTACAGCACCCCGACCGAGGCGACGCCGAGAAGTGCCTGCGGCACCAGGATCGACCAGCTGCTCAGGCCGAACAGGCGCACGGTGAGCGCCATCAGCCAGAGCGACGCCGGGGTCTTGTCGACGGTGATCGAGTTGGCCGCGTCCGAGGAGCCGAAGAAGAACGCCTCCCAGCTCTGCGAGCCGGCCTGCACGGCGGCGGAGTAGAACGCGTTGCCCCAGCCGGAGGCGCCGAGTCCCCACAGGTAGAGCAACCCGGTGGCGGCCAGCAGGCCGAGCAGCGCCGGGCGGACCCACCGCGGCTCGCGACCCGGCGGACCGGCCGGCGGGTCCGCCGGGG
>NZ_CADEAU010000576.1 GCF_902825405.1 Micromonospora maritima
GCCGTCGGCGCCGCGCTGGTCGCGGCCACGGTCGCGGTGGCGACCAGCGCCAGCGCCGGGACCACGCTGGGCGCGGCGGCGGCGGAGCAGGGTCGCTACTTCGGCACCGCGGTGGCCGCGAACAAGCTGTCGGACGCCACGTACGTCGGCATCCTGAACCGCGAGTTCACCATGGTCACCCCCGAGAACGAGATGAAGTGGGACGCCACCGAGCCGTCCCAGGGCCAGTTCACCTACACCAACGCCGACCGGATCGTCGCCCACGCCCAGGCCAACGGCATGCGGGTACGCGGCCACGCACTGGCCTGGCACTCGCAGCAGCCGGGTTGGGCGCAGAACCTGTCCGGCAGCGCGCTGCGCCAGGCGATGGTCAACCACATCACCCAGGTCGCCACGCACTACAAGGGCAAGATCTACGCCTGGGACGTGGTCAACGAGGCGTTCGACGACGGCAACGGCGGCCGCCGCGACTCCAACCTCCAGCGCACCGGCAACGACTGGATCGAGGTGGCGTTCCGCACCGCGCGGGCCGCCGACCCGGGCGCCAAGCTCTGCTACAACGACTACAACACCGACAACTGGACCTGGGCCAAGACCCAGGGCGTCTACAACCTGGTCAAGGACTTCAAGGCCCGGGGCGTGCCGATCGACTGCGTCGGCCTGCAGTCACACTTCAACAGCGGCTCGCCGTACCCGAGCAACTACCGCACCACGTTGCAGAACTTCGCCGCCCTCGGCGTCGACGTGCAGATCACCGAACTCGACATCGAGGGTTCGGGCAGCGCCCAGGCCACCACGTACGCCAACGTGGTCAAGGACTGCCTGGCCGTGTCGCGGTGCACCGGCATCACCGTCTGGGGGATCCGGGACAGCGACTCGTGGCGGGCCGGCGGCACCCCGCTGCTCTTCGACGGCAACGGCAACAAGAAGGCGGCCTACACCGCCGCGCTCGACGCGCTCAACGCCGGCGGCACGCCGCCGCCGACCACCACGCCCCCGACCACCACGCCCCCGACCACGACTCCGCCGACGACCACGCCGCCCACCACCGCGCCGCCCACGACTCCCCCGCCCACCGGCGGCGGGTGCAGCGCGTCGCTCACCACCAACCAGTGGCCGGGCGGGTTCGTCACCACCGTCCGCGTCACCGCCGGCGCCACCCCGCTCAACGGCTGGACGGTGACGCTCACCGTGCCCTCCGGCTCGGCGGTCACCAACACGTGGAGCGCCCAGGCCAGCGGCGCCGGCGGCGCGGTGACCTTCCGCAACGTCAACTACAACGGCCAGGTCGGTGCCGGCGGCAGCACCGAGTTCGGTTTCCAGGGGACCGGCACGGCCCCCGCCGGCACGCCCACCTGCGCGGCCGGCTGACCGAGGTGGCCCGGCGCGGGGAGGCCGCGCCGGGCCACGCCGTCGTCCTCACGCCGCGCGGCGCCGGCCGAGTTCCGACTCCAGGCGTCCGATCAGCGTCTTGCGGGCCTTGCCCCCGCGTTCCCGACGCAGCGCGGCGTTCAGCTGACGGGTGTCGAGGTCCCGCACGAGCTTGACCGCCTCGGCCACCGGCAGCTCGTTCACCTGCTCCGCCGCTGTCGCGTCCCGGCGGGCCCGCTTCGCCGGCCCGGTGTTCGGCACGTACTGCCGGCCGGAGCGCGACGCGCGCCGCTTACGGACGTCGGTCGCCCGGCGCTCCTTCTCCGACAGCTCCTCCCAGGCCTGTTTGGGCAGGTAACGGCCGGTTTCGCCGTCCTTGCGGGCGCGGGTGTCCCCCGACCGGGTCTGCCACTGCTCGCCGCCCCAGCGTTGCAGGGAGCGCTGCCGCTCGTCCTTGGGACCCTCGAAGCCCCCGCCGCGCTTCTTGTACTCGTTCGTCAGCAGCTGCGACTTGCGGGCGGACCACTGCCCCGGCCGCCCGCCCTTGTCCGAGGCCTTGATCTCCTCCTTGAGCCGCTCCCGCAGCTCGGGCCTGGTGTACTTCGCCATGCCCAGGCGTTACCCGCACCGGGCGCGGCCATGCCCGGTTCAGCCGGCACCGGAGCGATAGGTGAGGTCCAGGGTGTCGACCCGGCCGGACCACTCCAACCGCAGGTGCCAGCATCCGGGGGCCGGCAGGTCGAGGATGGACGGTCCGGGCCCGCCGGCCACCTCCCGGGTGACCGGGGTGTCGGTGCCGTCGGGCGTCGCGGTGATCACCAGGGCGGCGGACGCCGCCGGGTCGGTCGCGCCCGGCGCCGGGCGCGCCACCCAGAGGACCTTGTTGGCCGGCCCCTCGCGCCGGCCGTGGGTCAGCGGGTGCCCGAACAGGATCGCGACGATGTCGCCCCGCGCACCGAGCACGTGCGGCACCCAGGTGTCCCCGTGGAAGCCGGCGTCCGCCCACTCCGGCAGCGGACCGGTCGCCACCCGGGAGAGACAGTCCGTCGACGCGGACGAGGCGACGTCCGGTCGCGGGGCCGGTGGCCCCGCGCCCGTGCAGCCGGCCAGCGCCACCACCGACACCAGAACGACCCGGCCCGGACGAGACATCCCGCACCCCCGATCGACGACGAACCTCGTCATCGGGACACCTGCCGCGTCCCGGAGGTTCCCGGCTCAGCCCAGCGAGCCGGCGATCTCGATCGCCTCGTCCCGGCCGAGGTCACCCTCCAGTCGGTAGCTGACCCCGCCCTCCTGCCAGATCAGGGTCGCGGCGGACAGGCGCGCGGTGGCCACCCGCACCGTCCCGCCCCGATCCACGTACGCGAGCGCGTGCGGACCGCCGACCCAGATCGCGAAGTCGCCGTCCACCCGGGTGAACGTGACGTCCGCCCCGGCCGCCCGCTTGTGGAACACCGGGTCGAGCGAGCCGTCGAAGGCGTCCAGCCGCACCGCGCCGCCGCGGTAGAGCAGACTCGCGACCCGGTGGCCGCCGGTGTCGTCCGGGTCGGCCACCAGCACCCGCTCCGGTGCGCCGAGCCGGGCCGGCACCCGGATCGGGAAGCGGACCTGCCGCTGCGCCTCGACAAGCGTGACCGGACGCTGCCCGGGCAGCGGCGACGGGGTGCCACCGGGCGACGGTGTCCCGGACGAGGTGTCGACGACCACGCCGGAGAAGCGCAGCAGCGCGGCCACCGCGTCGGCCAGGGCGGCCCGGCCCGGCGGCAGCGCCACCACCAG
>NZ_CADEAU010000577.1 GCF_902825405.1 Micromonospora maritima
CTCGGGCGCGGGGGCGGCTCCGGAGGGCTCCGGGCCGAGCCCGACGGCGGCGACCACCGGGGCGGTCACCGTGCCCAGCGTGGCCAGCTTGATCACCTCGCCGGGGCCACCGGTCGCGCCGAGCAGGGCCAGCGTCTCGGTCAGCTTGCCGTCGAACGCGGCGGCGATGCTCTCCGCGCCGCTGGCCAGCAGCAGGGCGGCGGCGGATGCGCCGGCGCCCGGCTCGGTGGTCTGGCTGTGCACGCCGATCACGATCGCGTCGACGGCGAGTTCGGCGGGGTCGGTGTCGACCAGGCTGAGGGTGGTGCGGGGCGATGTCACGAAAGCTACTCCGGGCGGGCCGGGCCGGCCGCGTCGTCGCGTACCGGCGGTGAAGGTCTCTCCGGCGGCAACCTACCCGTCGGAGGCGTGGCTGTCCCGCCGATGGACGTCGACGGGATCCCGCCGATGCTAACCAGCCGGGTCCGGGCCGGTAAGTTGCCACCCATGACCGAGGTGACCTCCGACGCCGCCGAGACCCGGCTGCGCCGCTCCCCGCTGCACGAGCGGCACACCGCGCTCGGCGCGAAGTTCGCCCCCTTCGGGGGCTGGCAGATGCCGCTGGAGTACGCCGGCGGCGGCGTGCTCAAGGAGCACACGGCCGTGCGTACCGGGGTGGGCGTGTTCGACGTCTCGCACCTGGGCAAGGTCCGGGTCGCCGGGCCGGGCGCCGCCGACTTCGTGAACGCCTGCCTGACCAACGACCTCGGCCGGATCGCGCCCGGCAAGGCGCAGTACACGCTCTGCTGCGACGACGCCACCGGCGGCGTGGTGGACGACATCATCGCCTACCTGCACGCCGACGACCACGTCTTCCTGGTGCCCAACGCGGCCAACACCGCCGAGGTGGCCCGCCGGTTGCGCGCCGCCGCGCCGGCCGGGGTGACCGTCACCGACGAGCACGAGGCGTACGCCGTGCTCGCGGTCCAGGGGCCGCGCTCGGCGGAGCTGCTCGACGGGCTCGGCCTGCCCACCGGGCACGAGTACATGAGCTTCTCCACCGCCACGCTGGCCGGCGTCGAGCTGACCGTCTGCCGCACCGGCTACACCGGCGAGCTGGGCTACGAGCTGGTCGTCCCGGCCGAGCACGCGGTCGCGGTCTGGGACGCGATCGTCGCCGCCGTCGACGTGCGCGCCTGCGGCCTGGCCGCCCGGGACACGCTGCGCACCGAGATGGGCTACCCGCTGCACGGGCAGGACCTCTCCCCGGAGATCACCCCGGTGCAGGGCCGCTCCGGCTGGGCGGTCGGCTGGGACAAGCCGGCCTTCTGGGGCCGGGACGTGCTGCGCGCGGAGAAGGCCGCCGGTCCGGCCCGTACGCTGCGCGGCCTCACCGCGGTCGACCGGGCCATCCCGCGCCCCGGCATGGCCGTGTACGCGGGCGACAAGCAGGTCGGCACCGTCACCAGCGGCACGTTCAGCCCGACGCTCAAGCACGGCGTCGCGCTGGCGCTCGTCGACACCGACCCGAAGCTGCCCGACGGCGAGGAGCTGGAGGTCGACATCCGCGGCCGGCGTGCCCGGATGCGCCTGACGAAGCCCCCCTTCGTCCAGCCCTCCGTCCGCTAACCGCGCCGGTCAGTCCTCGGCGAGGCGCTCGCCGGCGTCGAGGACGGCCTGCGTCCAGCCGCCCTCCAGCACGCCCGTGCCGTCCAGCACGGCCCAGTCGACCACGTCCGACGCCTCCACCACCACCGGCGAGCCGATCTGCACGCTCGGGTCGGTGTTGGCGTCGCTGGCGCTGGCGCCGACGATCCGCTCCGGGACCTCCCAGGAGGTCACCCCGGCCCAGACGTACTCCGGGCCCTCGTCACCGGGCAGGCCGTACTTGACCACCAGCTGGCTCTCATCGGGCAGCCGGCCGGCCAGGAACCGGGCCCGGATGTCGCCGAGCGAGGCGCGGGCGGTGGCCACCGCCCGGCTCATCGCGTCGCCGGTGCGGGTGTAGCGGACGTCCGGCTGGATGCCGCTGAACAGCGTGGCGCAGGCGGCGGCGAAGTAGCGGCCCGGCGGGCCGGGGTGCCCGGGCGGCGGGTTGAGGCTCAGGTACGAGTCGGCGTCCGGGTTGGTGGCCGGGTCCAGCTCCAACCGCAGCAGCACCGGCGCGGTCGCACCGTGCTGCTCCGGATTGCCGTACGCGACGGCGATGTCGTGCCCGGTCACCGTGGCCAGGACCGGGAGCTGCACGAACGCCGGCACCTCCTCGCCTGCCAGCCCGTCGGTCCAGTCCCGCAGCAGGCGCCTCGCCGCCCCGGTCATCACCGCGCCCCAGGCCCGGGTGAGATGGTCCGGTACGCCCTGGGCCTGCAACTCCAGCAGCCCGAACCGGCGCAGCCCCTTGGTGGTGAACCAGAGCCCGTCGGCGTCGGAGGAGTAGGGCACCAGCACCCAGTCGACGAGCCGGATCCGGCCGTGCTCGTCGGGCAGCGAGCGCAGCGCGGCCGCCGGGTCGAGAAACTGGAGCCCGAAGACGTCCACCACGTCCCCGCCGACCGTCTCGGCGACCGCCGCGGCCACCGCCCGGGCCGCCCACTCGTGCGCCGGCGGCCAGCCCGGCCGGTACTCGGCCTGCACCACCACCAGGTGGGTGGCGGCGGCCAGCCGGGCCAACTGCTCGTCGGTGGCGCCGAACGCGCTGAGCAGGTCCGGCGGCAGCTCCGGGAACTCGTCGACGGTACGCGTGTCCACGCTCATCAGCGGGCTGTCCAGCATCTGCTTCGCCAGCCCGTACACCGGCTCGGCGAGTCGGCCGGCCAGCCCTTCCACCGCGGTCTTCGGACTGACCCGGGGCAGCCCGGCGATCGGCACCAGATAGGTCGCGTCCAGCGACTCGGGCACCGGTACGGGCAGGAAGTCGTCCGTGATGAGCATGTCGTCCCCCTCGACCGCGCCGGTGCACCCACCCGAACGCTACCGTTCCGACCGGGTGACGATCAGCCGGTCAGGACCAGTCCCAGGTAGGACAGCGTGGTGACGATCTCCACGAGCGCGCCGAGGACGTCGCCGGTGATCCCGCCGAAGCGGCGTACCAGGTGTCGCAGGAGCCCGGCCGCGACGGCGAGCGCGCCGAGCACGGCGAGCGGCCCCTGCCACGGGCGGCCCGGCACGGCGGG
>NZ_CADEAU010000578.1 GCF_902825405.1 Micromonospora maritima
AGCTGCGGGCCGGCGCCCGCGGTCCGGGCGCGCAGGTCGGGCCGGGACAGCCAGCCGACCGCGCGCAGCACCGTCACCGCCAGCGACGGCCGCTCCCCCGCGATGCCCTGCACCTCGGGCAGCCCCGGCGCGAGGACCGCCAGGCCGGGCAGGGTGGCCAGCGAGCGGACCGGCGCGACGCCCGCGTCCGCCTCGTACCCGCGCTGCTCGGGCAGCGGGCCGAGCGGCGCCTTGAGCGGACGGGTGAGCAGGCTGAAGTGGGCGTCGGCGGTCCAGTCGGTCGCCGGGGCATCGGTCGGGAAGTGGGCCTGGAGGCGGTGGTCGTCGGCCGCGTTGTCGAACTCCAGCCGCCAGTCCAGCTCCGGCACGCCGGCCCAGAGCGTGGCCGTGACGGTCAAGGGCAGCACCACCCGCTCGGCCGACCGGGCGCTCCGGTCGGGGGTGAGGCCGGCCGGGACGTCCAGGTCGGCGCGGACCACGAGGCGGGAGGCGACCGGACCGTCGTGCACCCACGCCTCGCGCACGACGGGCGTGACCGTCTCGTCCCGGCGGGGCGGGTCGTAGGTGTAGGTGTCGCCGGCGTCGCCGACGTCGACGAGGCGGCCCAGCCCGGGCAGGGTGCGGCCGGTGGCCGCGTCGGTGAGCGTGAACGAGGCGTCGTCGGCCACGGTCAGGGTCCAGTCGCCGCGGGTCACGGTGCGTCCCGGCACCCCGGACGGCACGGCGGCCGGCGCACCCGGGACGACGGTCGCGGTGTAGCCGGTCCAGCCGCCGGCCGGGGCGTCGGCGACGAACGCGACGCGGTGCCGCAGCGTGTCCCGGGTGTCCGGCAGGATGTCCAGGTCGGCGCAGAACAGCGGTGTCGGCTCGGTCTCCAGCAGGTCGTACGGCACCGGCTCGCCGTGCGCGTCGACCAGCCCGCCCACCGTGTGCCCGGGCGCGGTGTGCACGTCCACCACGACCGGGCCGGTCACCGGCGCGGCGTGCGGGTTCACCACCGCCAGGGCGGCGGCGTCGGTCACCGGGTCACCGGCGAGCCGGGTGTCCAGCCCGAGGTCCAGCAGGGCCCGTTCGACCAGGTGCTCCCCGGCCTGCCGGGCCCGGTCGAAGCGCACCTCGTTCTCGCGGTGCACCTCGTCGACCGAACAGCCGCAGATGGAGTCGTGCGGGGCGTTCTGCAGCAGCTCGTCCCAGGCGTGCCGGAGCAGCCCGAGCGCGTCGGCGCGACCGGACCGCACGGTCAGCGGCTCCGCCCACGCCTCCAGCAGGGTCTCGGTGGCGGCGTTGGCCTGCTTGAGGTAGAGCCGGGTGGACAGCGTGCCGGCGAGCACGAAGGTCAGCCAGTCGCCGGGGTACCGCAACTCGCCCTCGACCACCGCGTCGGCCGGCACCGCGTCCCGGACCGCGGCGAAGTAGCCGGCCAGCGTGCTCTCCGTCGCCGCGCCGTCGGCCAGGCCCGCGGGCAGTGGCCGGGGCGCGAGGTGGTCACCGCCGTTGAGCAGCAGGTACGGCCCGTCGGCGTCCCGGCCGGCCTGCTTGTCCCGGAACGCGGCGAGCCGGTCGGCGGCCGAGGCCGCCTCCCACAGCACCTCCGGCTCGTAGTAGCCCTGGTTGACCGCCACCACCTCGGAGCCGTCCGGGGCACGCCAGCGGAACCGGGCCAGGTGCGGCGGCGCGCCGCGCCAGACCAGCGCGGTGTCCAGCCCGAAGCCGCGCAGCACCCGGGGCAGGTCGGCGGGGTGGCCGAAGGCGTCCGGGCAGTAGCCGACGTCGGCGAGCGTCAGCCCGAGGTCGGCGGCGACCCGGCGGGCGGCGAGCAGGTTGCGGACCAGGTTCTCGCCGGAGACGAGCTGGTTGTCCGCGAGGACGTGCCACGGCCCGACGTGCAGCCGTCCCGCGGCGGCGTGGTCGCGGATCCGCGCGGCGAGGTCGGGGCGGACGGCGAGCGCGTCCGACGCGGTGATCGTCTGGCCGTCGAGGTGGAACCGCCCCAGCTCGCCGGCGTCGAGCTGGTCGCAGACGCGGGCGACCAGCTCGGCCAGGCGGGCCCGGAACGACTCCATCGGCCGGTACCACTCGCGGTCCCAGTGGGTGTGGCTGACGACGTGCACGGTCATGACATCTCCCGGCTGGTGACGAGGGCGGCGGCGAAGCGGGCGGTGACGACGGCGGGACGGGTGATGGCGGTGCCGACCACCACCGCGTGCGCGCCGTGGCGCAGGGCGGCGGCGGCCTCGTCCGGGGTGTTGATCCGGCCCTCGGCGACGACCGGCACCGGGAGCGTCGCGGCGAGCGTCGCGATCAGCTCCAGGTCCGGGTCGTGCGGCACCGCGCCACCGGTGTATCCGGAGAGCGTGGTGCCGACCAGGTCCACCCCGGCGGCGACGGCGGCGTGGCCGTCGGCGGCGTCCGCCACGTCCGCCATCACCAGCACCCGGGGATGGCGCCGCCGCAGCCCGGTCACGGTCTCGGCCAGGGTGAGCCCGTCCGGGCGAGGGCGGCGGGTGCCGTCGAGCGCGACGATCTGCACGCCGGTGGCGGCCACCGCGTCGGCGTGCGCCAGCGTCGGGGTGATGTAGACGCCGGCGTTGCCGTCCTTCACCAGCCCGATGAGCGGGGTGTCGGGCAGCGCGGCGCGCAGCGCCCGCAGGTCGCGCAGGCCCTGGGCGCGGATCCCGGCGGCACCGCCGTGCAGCGCGGAACGGGCCAGCGCCACCATGTGCGCCGGATCGTCCAGCGGTTCCCCCGGGTCGGCCTGGCAGGAGACGACCAGTCGGCCACGGATGGTGTCGAGCACGGTCATCGGGTGATGTCCTCCATGACGGCGCCGAGGGCGCGATCGGGGTCCACGAGGGACGGGTCGGCGCCCAGGGACCGGGCGGCCCGGCGCAGCGCCGGCAGGTCCCGCGGCCCCGGTGGCCGGTCTGGTTCCACGGCGAGGTCGGCGGCCCGCTCCCCCTCCAGGGCGCCGTGGGCGGCGGCCAGGTGCACGGCGGCGAACCGGGGGTCTTCCGGCGGCACGTCGGCCACCCAGGCCAGCGGCACACCGGCGGCGACCAGGTCACGCTGCACCGCGCGCAGGAACGAGGGATCGTCCGCGACCGCGCCCACCGGCCGGCCGTCCTTCGC
>NZ_CADEAU010000579.1 GCF_902825405.1 Micromonospora maritima
CCGGCGGCAACGGACGCCACGCCCCGGCGGGCCGGGTGTGCACCACGAGCGTGCCGGCCACCAGGTCACCCAGCCGGCGGCCGCGCGGGTCGGTGAGCATCACCGTCACGCTCGCCGCCCAGCTCAGCAACGGCAGCACCAGACCGGGCCACTCCACCGCGACACCCACCAGGGCCCGGGTCAGCGACTGCCCCACCCCGACCGGGCCGCCGTCGGCGCGGACCACCCGCAGCCCCACCGCCAGCTTGCCCACCGTCCGGCCGCCGACGAGACGCTCCATCACCACCGGGTAGCCGACAAGCACCAGCACCACGAGCACGACCTGGAGCCCGCCGGACAGGGCGGCGTCCACCACGTCCCTGGGCAGCGTGAGCACCAGCAGCGACAGCGCCGCACCGAGCACCAGCGCGAGGCCGACCTGGACGACCAGGTCGATCAGCAGGGCGAGCACCCGGGAGCCCAACCGGGCGACCCGGACGTCCAGCTCCACCGCCTCGCCGCTGACCAGACCCGCGTCGGCCCACCGGGGCGGTGGGGGAGGTTGCGCGCGCACCCCGACAGTGAACACCATGGACGCCTCACGGGGGAGGGCGAGTGGATCTCGACGCGTACGTGGCGGAGCACGGCGCCGAGTGGCGGCGGCTGGAGCAGTTGACCGGCCGGCGTCGCCTGGACGCCGCCGAGGTCGACGAGCTGGTCGGGCTCTACCAGCGGACCGCCACCCACCTCTCCGCGATCCGCAGCCGGGCCCCCGAGCCGGCGCTGGTGGGACGCCTGTCCCACCTGGTCCTCACGGCCCGCGCCCGGATTACCGGCCGCCCCCGGCCCTCCTGGACGGCGGTGCGCCGGTTCCTGCTGGCCGACCTGCCGGCCGCCCTCTACCGGGCCTGGCCCTGGTGGTGCGGCGTCGCCACCGGGTTCAGCGCGCTCACCGTCTTCCTCATCTGGTTCGTCGCCGGCCACCCGGACACCGCCGCCGCGTTCGTCGGCGCCGAGTCGGCCCGGCAGCTCGTCGACTCCGGCTTCGCCGGCTACTACACCGAGTTCGCCGCGCCGACGTTCGCCTTCCACCTGTGGACGCACAACGCCTGGCTGGCCGCCCAGTGCCTGGCCGCCGGCGTGCTGGTGGTACCGGTGTTCTGGCTGCTGTGGCAGAACGCGCTGAACATCGGGGTGGTGGGCGGCGTGATGGTCTCCTACGGCCGGGCGGACGTGTTCTTCGGCATGATCACGCCGCACGGGCTGCTGGAGCTGACCGGCATCTACGTCGCCGCCGGGGTCGGGCTGCGGACCGCCTGGGCCTGGATCGCCCCGCCCGCGCACCTCGGGCGCGGCCGGGCGGTCGCCGAGGCGGGCCGGGCCGCCATCGTGGTCGCCGCCGGCCTGGTCGGGCTCTTCGCCGTCTCCGCGCTGCTGGAGGCGTTCGTCACCCCGGCGCCGCTGCCGATGCCGGTCCGGGTGGCGGTCGGCGCCGCGGTGTGGGCGGCGTTCCTGGCGTACGCGCTGGTGCTGGGCCGGCGGGCGGTCAGAGCTGGCCGAGGGACTTGAGCCGCAGGTAGGTGTCGGCGACGGTGGGCGCGAGCCGGTCGGCGGCCACGTCCACCACGGTCACCCCGTGTCGGGACAGGGCGGCGCGCACCCGGTCCCGCTCGGCGAGCGCGCGCCAGGCCGCCGCGGCCGTGTACGGGTCGTCCGGGCCGGTGGGCGTGGCCGTGGTGAGCCGGGTCAGCACCGGGTCGTGGGTGGCCGCCAGCACCACCCGGTGCCGGGCGGCCAGGCGCGGCAGCACCGGGAGCAGCCCCTCCCGCAGCGCCCCCGCGTCCAGCGCGGTGAAGAGCACCACCAGGCTGCGCTGCCGTTCCCGGCGCAGCACCTCCGCGGCGACCAGTTCGAAGTCGGTCTCGGCCAGCGCCGGCTGGAGCGGCGCCATCGCCTCGACCAGCCGGGGGAGCAGCGCCGGTCGGCCGCTGCCGGTCACCCGGGCACGCACCGCGGTGTCCACGGCGAGCAGGTCCACCCGGTCGCTGGCGCGGGCGGCCAGCGCGGTCAGCAGCAGCGCGGCGTCGATCGCGGTGTCCAGCCGGGGTTCGTCGCCGAGCCGGACCGCCGAGGTGCGGCCGGTGTCCAGCACGCAGACGAGCCGCCGGTCCCGTTCCGGCCGCCAGGTGCGGACGAGCACGTCGGCGCGGCGGGCGCTGGCCCGCCAGTCGATCGACCGCACGTCGTCGCCGACGGCGTACTCGCGCAGGGTGTCGAACTCGGTGCCGTGCCCGCGACCCCGGGTCACCTGGACCCCGTCGATGATCCGGAGCCGGGCCAGCTTCTCCGGCAGGTGCCGGCGGGAGTCGAACCGCGGCAGCACCCGCAGCGTCCACGGTGGCGTGGCGGGTCGTTCGGCGCGCTGCCGGAAGCCCAGGCGCATCGGCCCGAGCGAGCGCACGGTCAGCGCCACCGCCTGCCGGTCGCCCCGCCGCGTCGGGGTGAGGCGGACCGGCAGGGTGGCCGTCGTGCCCGGCGCGACGGTGAACACCCGGTCCGGAGGCTGCTCGGGCCGCGCCCCGGCGGAGGGCACCCACGCGTCGCGTACCTGGGCGTGCAGCGGCGAGTCGGTGGGGTTGGCCAGGTGCAGGGCGACCGTGGCGGTGCCGCCGAGGCGGACGGTCCGGTCGCCGGTGCGGGTCACGCCGAGCGCGTGCGGCGGGACGGCGAGGAGCCGATCGACGGCGACCAGCAGCAGCACCGCCGCGGTCAGCACGGCGACGCCGAGGAACGGGGACGGCCAGACCGGCAGCGTCGCCGCGCCCGCGGCGAGCAGCAGACCCGCCCGCCAGGTCATCGCGGCGTCGGCACGGTGGCCAGCACCGAGTCCAGCACGGCGTCCACGGTGACGCCCTCCAGTTCCACCTCGGGGCGCGGGCGCAGCCGGTGCCGCAGCGTGGGCCGGGCCACCGCCTTCACGTCGTCCGGCGTGACGTGGTCCCGCCCGGCCAGCCAGGACCACGCCTTCGCGGTGGCGAGCAGCGCGGTGGCGCCCCGGGGCGAGGCGCCCAGCTCCAGGGCCGGGGCGACCCGGGTGGCGCGGCAGAGGTCCACGATGTAGCCGAGCACCGGCTCGGCCACG
>NZ_CADEAU010000580.1 GCF_902825405.1 Micromonospora maritima
AGCGGCGCGGTCGCCTCGTCCGCCTCGGCCTCGCCGGGACCGGCAGGCGGTGACGCGGGGTCGTCGTCCGCCGCGCCGACGGTCCGGTGTGACGCCGACCCGCCCGTACGGCTGGACGTCGTGTTCCGGCCCGGCGCCGCCGCGCCGCAGATCGGCGAGGTCGACTACCGGATCTCGCAGGCGCGGGGGGACGTCGGGCTGCGCTGCGGCGGCCGGACCGTCGCGTCCCGGCCGGACGCCACCGGGCGGGTCCGCACCTCGGTCCTGCTGGCGGACGGCGAGGACCCGGCGCCGATCCGGACGGCGGTGGAGGGCCTGCCCGGGGTGGAGCGGGTGGTGGTGACCGGCGACCGGTGAGCGCTCAGGCGACGAGCGACTGCTCGGCGCGTACCGCGGTGGCCTCGGCCCGGGCGATCGGTCCGGCCGGCAGCGCGGCGACCAGGGCCCCGACGGCGACCGCCGCCCCGGCGAAGACGAACGCCCACGGCACGCCGCCGGCGTGGTCGACGATCAGCCCGGCGATCGACCCGCCGGCGGCGCTGGCCGCCACCGACATGGTGACCACCCAGGTGTACGCCTCGTTCAGCATGCCGGCCGGGGCGATCCGCCCGACCAGGGTGTTCTCCAGGGTGAGCGCGGGCGCGATGGCGGCGCCGCCGAGCACCAGCGCGACGCCGAGCGCGGCCGGGTCGGGGATCACCGCGAAGACGGCGAGGCTGGCCGCGACGATGGCGAGCAGCCAGGCGAACTGGCGGGTCATGTTGGCGGCCGGCTTGCGGACGCCGAACCAGAAACCGCCGACGGCGCTGCCGATGCCCCAGACGGCGAGCAGCACGCCGGCCAGGCTCTCCGGGTCGGCGGTGCCGGTGTTCGCGGCGAAGGCCGGGACGATCACGCCGGAGGCGCCGAACGCGATGCCGAGGCTGGCCACGCAGACCAGTAGGGCCGGGAAGCCGCCGACCCGCAGCGGGCCGAGCCCGCGCGCGTGGTGTTCCCGGGGGTGCGGACGCCAGCCGCGCATGACCCGGCCGAGGGCGACCGTGGCGGTGCCGACCAGGGTGACCACGGCGGCGCCGATCAGCGCGGCGGACGCGTCGGCGACGAGCACGAAGCCGGCCACCAGCAGCGGCCCGAGCACGAAGACCACCTCGAAGAGCGAGGTCTCGGCGGCGAGCGCGGTGTTGCGCAGGTGGGCCCGGCCGGTGGCCGGTGCGGTGAGGTCGTTCCAGGCGCCCCGGATCGCGGCGGTGAGCGGCGGGTAGGTGGCGCCGGCGACGCCGGCGGCCAGGTAGATCACGGCGAGGTTGCCGGACCCGGAGCGGCTGGCGGCGAGCAGTCCGAGCAGGGCGAGCGGGTGGGCCAGCGCGGTGGCCAGCAGCACCGGGGTGGGGCCGACCCGGTCGGCGATCCGGCCGGCGACCGGGCTGAGCGCGGCGCCGGCCAGCGCGTAGATGCCGCCGGCGACGGCGGCCAGGGAGTAGCGGCCGGTGACCTGCTCGACGACGAGCAGCAGCGCCAGCGGGGTCATGCCGATCCCGAGCCGGCCGATGATGCCGAGGACCAGCAGCATCGGCGCGCCGGGGATCCGCCAGACGCTCAGGTACTGGCGCAGTGCGGCCACGGTCGACCTCCAGGTGGTAATGAGCGGGAGACGTTTCGACCCTAACGGCGCGACGTGATCGGGGGAAACGCATTGTGGGTGGACACACCACCGCGCCCGCGTCGTGGGACGCGGGCGCGGTGCGGAGTGCGTCGGGTCAGCGCTGGAACTGCACCGGCCCGGAGTTGCGGGCCATCTGCTCCAGGCGGGCCACCCGCTGCTCCATCGGCGGGTGGGTGGCGAACATCGCGGCGATGCCGCCGCCCCGCTTGAACGGGTTGTCGATCATCAGGTGAGCGGTGCTGGTGAGCTGGCCCTGCGGCGCCAGCGGGCGGCTCTGCGTCCCCATGTGGATCTTTCGCAGGGCACTGGCCAGGGCCAGCGGGTCCCGGCTCAGCTCGGCGCCGGACTGGTCGGCCTGGTACTCCCGGCTGCGGCTGATCGCCAGCTGGATCACCGTGGCCGCGATCGGGCCGAGGATCAGGGTGAGCAGCAGCACGGCCGGGTTCGGGGCGTCCTCGTCGTCCGAGGAGCCGAGCGGGATGAACCAGGCGATGTTGGCCAGCATGGTGATGATGCCGGCCAGGCCGGCGGCCACGCTGGAGATCAGGATGTCCCGGTTGTAGACGTGGGACAGCTCGTGCCCGATCACGCCGCGCAGCTCCCGGTAGTCGAGGATCTCCACGATCCCCTGGGTGACACAGACCGCCGCGTGCTCCGGGTTGCGCCCGGTGGCGAACGCGTTGGGCTGCGCCGTCGGGCTCACGTAGAGCCGGGGCATCGGCTTGCCGGCCTGGGTGGAAAGCTCCCGCACCATCCGGTACAGCTCGGGGAACTGTGCCTCGCTGACCGGTTGCGCCCGCATCGAGCGCAGTGCGAGCTTGTCGGAGTAGAAGTAGGTGACGCCGTTCATCAGCAACGAGACGACGACGGCTATGACGAGACCGCCGCTACCGCCGAACCAGTAGCCGACCGCGAGGATCAGCGAGGTCAACAGGCCGAGCAGCGCTGCGGTCTTGAGACGGTTGTGATGCACGATCTCTCCTTCGGTGCACGGGCCCTTTGCGGGAGGCCCGCTGACCGGTTCAACACACCGGTACCCGTCAACCATCCGACTCATGGCTGAAAGTTGGCTGGATGTAGCTGTGCACACGCTGGAGCGGTCGCCCACCAGGGCACGAACCGGTCAGCGCGCCGCCACGTCCAGCACCAGCTGTGGCGCGAAGCCGATCACCACCGCCGCCACGGTGGCCGCGCCGAGCGCCAGCGCCACGGTCCGCGCGGGCCGGACCGTCGCCGCGCCGGCCGGCGTCCCGTAGAGGGACGCGGTGACCCGCAGGTAGTAGGCCAGGCCGATCACCGCGTTCACCGCCACCACCAGGGCCAGCCAGCCGGCGTGCCCGGCCAGCAGCGACCGCACCACCGTCACCTTCGCGGACAGCCCGGCCAACCCCGGCGGCAGGCCGGCCAGCCCGATCAGCGCCAGCGCGAACGCGCCGCCCACCCACGGGTGCCG
>NZ_CADEAU010000581.1 GCF_902825405.1 Micromonospora maritima
GTCGCCGCGCCGACCGCGGAGCTGGCCGTGGCCGAACCCTCGGCGGCGCCGGCCGCGACCGAGGAGGCGCCGGCGGTGACCGACGCCGGGTTGCCGGTCCGGGTACGCCAGGCCAGCCTCAATCCGGAGCTGCGCAACGACCAGGCCGAGGTGGAGGACGACGGGGCGGACGACACGGCGCGCGCGCCGGAGCAGGTGCGCCGGATGATGAGCTCCTACCAGAGCGGCACCCGGCGCGGCCGCACCGACGCGGCGCGCCTGCTCGGCGGGGCGCGTGGACCCGGCGGCGTGCCCGCCGACGACAACGAGCAGGCCACCTGACCGGGCCGGCGACGCGACGGGACCGGGACGAGCACGGCACACCAGCCGGGAAGAAGAGGACGACGAGTGGCGCAGAAGACGGCTTCGAGCGCGGATCTGGCGTGGCTGCTGGATGACCTGGTCGGCCGGGTCAAGCAGGCGGAACACGCCGTGGCGCTCTCCACGGACGGACTGCTGATGGCCTCGTCCCGCGGCCTGAGCCGGGATGACGGCGAGCACCTGGCGGCGATGGCGGCGGGCATCCAGAGCCTGGCCCGTGGCGCGGGCAAGCGGTTCGGCGGTGGTCAGGTGCAGCAGACCATCATCGAGATGCAGTCCTCCTTTCTCTTCGTCACCGCGGCCGGCCGCAACGCCTGCCTGGCGGTGCTGGCGGCGGAGGACGCGGACGTCGGCCTGATCGCGTACGAGATGGCCATGCTCGTCACCCGGGTCGGCCGGTTCGTGGCGTCACCGACCCGGGAACAGCCCCTCGGCGAGAACACGGCGCGATGACCGGCCGGGGGGAGTCCGCGGAGCAGGAGTGGGTGGACGACCACGCCGGCCCGGTGGTACGCCCGTACGCCGTGACCGGAGGTCGGGCCCGCCCGGTCACCGGGACCTTCGACCTGATCTCCCTGGTCAGCGCGACCCGCACGGATGTGGGGTCGGAGTCCGGGCTCGGCCCGGAGCACGTGGCGATCGTCGGCCTCTGCCAGCGGATCCAGTCCGTGGCCGAGATCGCCGCCCATCTCAACCTGCCGGTGGGCACGGTCCGGGTCCTCCTCGGAGACCTGGCCGCCCGCAGCCTGGTGCAGGTACGCGAGCCGCGCGCCACCCCCGCCGGCCTTCCCGACGAGCACGTTTTCGAGGCGGTTATCAATGGACTACGGGCGCTCTGAGCGGCCGGCGGGAGCGGCGCCGCTGCCCACCGCGATCAAGATCCTGATCGCCGGCGGGTTCGGCGTGGGCAAGACCACCCTGGTCGGCGCGGTCAGCGAGACCCGGCCGCTGCGCACGGAAGAGGTGCTGACCGAGACCGGGATCGGCATCGACGACCTGTCCGGTGTGGAGGAGAAGTCGACCACCACCGTGGCGATGGACTTCGGCCGCATCACCATCAGCGACGATCTGGTGCTCTACCTGTTCGGCACGCCCGGGCAGGACCGGTTCTGGTTCGTCTGGGACGAGCTGGCGCTCGGCGCCCTCGGCGCGGTGGTGCTCGCCGACACCCGCCGGTTGGCCGACTGCTTCCCGTCGATCGACTACTTCGAGGGCCGGGGCACGCCGTTCGTGGTGGCGGTGAACTGCTTCGAGGGCGCCCGGACGTTCCGGCTCGACGAGGTGCAGGCGGCGCTCGACCTGGACCTCGGCGTGCCGGTGGTGCTGTGCGACGCGCGGGAGCGGGACTCGGCCAAGGAGGTGCTGATCACGCTGCTGGAGCACGCCATGAAGCTGCGGGAGGCGCGCCGACGAGCCGCCGGCGACTGACAGTCACCACGCACAAGAAGGCATCACTCTTCCGGGATATACCTGAGCGTCATAAATATGACACTGAGGTATATCGCTCGTCACGGCCTGCGCCGATCGGAGTCGACACGCCGCGGCGCCAGCCTCTGGCCCGCGGGCACCGTGGCCGGCCGACCAGCGGCATCCGTGAGAGTCTGACGCACATGACCGAGGTGTCCGTCCGGGCGATGTCCCCGCAGGAGTTCGACGACTGGCAGCGGGAACTCGCCGCCGGCTACGCCCAGGAACAGGTCACCGCCGGCAACTGGACGGCCGAGGAGGCGCTCGACCGGGCCCGGGAGGCCAACGCCGTCCTGCTGCCCCAGGGCATGGCCACGCCCGGCATGCTCTTCCTGATCGGCGAGACGGCCGACGGATCTCCGGTCGGCCACCTGTGGATCGGTCTGACCCACCCGCGGGGCGTCGCCGACTGCGCCTTCCTCTACGACATCGAGGTGGCGCCCGAGCGGCGCGGCGCGGGGCTGGGGCGGGCGCTGCTCGCCGCGGGCGAGGCGGTGGCCCGGGAGCGGGGCGCCCGGGCGCTCGAACTGAACGTCTTCGGCGCCAACGAGACGGCCGCGTCGCTCTACCGGACGTCGGGCTACCGCGTCGTCACCCAACACATGCGCAAGGACCTGCGTTAGAGGCGGGTGGCGGTCCGGACCAGCGCGGCCAGGGCCCGCGACCGGCCGTGCGGCGGCCACGCGATCACCGTGGTCACCGCGGGCGCGTCCGGCACCGGCACCGCGGCCAGATCGGGGCGCAGCAGCGTCCGGCACGACTCCGGCAGCACCGCCGCGGCCCGGCCGAGCGCGATGAGCTGGAGCAGTTGGGCGTGGTCCCGCACCTCGGGGCCCGGACCCTCGGGGTACGTGCCGTCGGGCAGTGGCCAGCGCGGCGTCGGCAGGTCGGGCAGCGCCTCGGCGTCGGTCAGCCGCAGGTGGGTCCGGCCGGCCAGCGGATGCGCCGCCGGCAGCACCAGCACCTGCTGTTCCGTCACCAGTTCCTCGGTGTCCAGGCCGGCCGTCGAGTCGAACGGGAGGTGCAGCAGCGCCACGTCGGCCCGCCCGTCGCGCAGCAGCCGCTCCTGTTCGCCGATGCCGCACAGCAGCACCTCGACGGCCACCGCGTCGGGCTCCGCGGCGTACGCGTCGAGCAGTTTCGGCAGCAGCTCGCTGGACGCGCCCGCCTTGGTGGCCAGCACCAGGCCGGGACCGCCGTCCACGGCGGCGCGGCGGGTCCGGCGGTCGGCGGCGGCCACCGCGTCCAGGGCCGCCC
>NZ_CADEAU010000582.1 GCF_902825405.1 Micromonospora maritima
TGGTCACCGCGGTCGGATGCCGTGACGGGCACTCCGGCTGCCGGGGGCTGCGGACCGCCGGGCCGGGCGGCGAGAACAGCCGGGGCTGGCTGGTGGCGGACCCGGGCGAGCCGACCGCCGCGCCGGGCCTGGACGGGCCGGACACGGCGCTGGACGGCGAGCGGGTGGTGGACACGTCCGGCCCGGTGGTGGTCGGGCGGTCGCCGCGCACCGGTGCGGAGCTGTGGCGGCGGGCGGACATCCATCCGGCCCGGGTGCTGGCGGTCGAGCCGGGGCGGGTGCACCTGCTGACGGACCGGCGGGAACTGGTCACGCTGGATCCGATCACCGGCGCGACCCGGTCGGCGTCCGTGCTGGACCTCGGGCGGGACGGGATCGCCTGGCGGCCGGGCCGGGCGTACGCGGTGGACGGCTACGTCGCGGTGGAGCGGCTGCGGGAGCGGGCCCGGCCGGAGGACGACGACCAGGGCTACTTCCTGATGGCGGAGCCGGTGCTGCTCGCCGCCACCTGACCGGATCAGCGGTCAAAACAGACAAAAGCCACTATAGTGCTTCCATCCGATGGTCGTCGGACGAGGCGCCCGGGGCCGGTCCGTAGGGGGTTGACGGACCGGCCCCGGACGCACCCCGATCAGGCCAGCGCGGCCTCGGCGGCGGCCAGGAACGCGTCGTTCTCGACCGGGGTGCCGATGGTGACCCGCACCCCGTCGCCCGGGAACGGCCGGACGATCACACCGCGCGCCTCGCACGCCTTGCCGAACGCCACCGCGCGCTCGCCCAGCGGCAGCCAGACGAAGTTGGCCTGGCTCTCCGGCACGTCCGGGACGAACTTGCGCAGCGCCTCGGTGACCCGGTCCCGCTCGGCCACCACCAGTGCGCAGCGCCGCTCGACCTCGTCGGCCTGGGTCAGCGCGGCGAGCGCGCCGGCCTGGGCGGCCGTGCTGGTGGAGAACGGCGTGACCACCTTGCGGACGGCGGCGGCCACCTCCGGCGCCGCGACCAGCCAGCCGATCCGCAGCCCGGCCAGGCCCCACGCCTTGGACAGCGTGCGCAACACCGCCACGTTCGGCCGGTCCAGGTAGGTCAGGCCGTCCGGCACCTCCGGGTCGGTGACGAACTCCCGGTACGCCTCGTCGATCACCACCAGCACGTCGTCCGGCACCGCGTCGAGGAAGCGGTCCAGCTCGGCCCGGCGCACCGCCGTACCGGTGGGGTTGTTCGGGTTGCAGACCAGGACCATCCGGGTCCGGTCGGTCACCGCCGCCGCCATCGCGTCCAGGTCGTGCCCGTGCCCGGCGTCGTTGGGCACCCGCACGCTCGTCGCGCCGCTGGTCGCCGCGATGATCGGGTACGCCTCGAACGAGCGCCACGAGTACAGCAGCTCGTCACCGGGCAGGCAGGTGGCCCGCACCAGGTGCTCGGCCAGCGCCACCGAACCGCAGCCGGTGGCGATCCGGTCGGCGTCCACGCCGTACCGCTCGGCCAGCGCCTGGCGCAGCGCCACCACGCCCATGTCCGGGTAGCGGTGCGAACCGGCCACCGCCTCGGCGACCGCCTCCACCACGCCGGGCAACGGGCCGAAGGGGACCTCGTTGCTGGCCAGCTTGATCGCCTCGGCCAGGCCCAGTTCCCGGGCCAGGTCGGCCGGACTGCGGCCCGGCACGTAGTTGGGCAGCGCGTCCAGGTCGGCGCGGGTGAGCCGCAGCGGAGGCTGGTGACGTCCGGTGTCGGTCATGGGGTGTCTCCCGGGGGGTCGGCGCGGTCGCGCGGGGCGGTACGGGGGTCGGTCCGGTCGCGGGGGAGCTGGACCACCACGGTCTGCGCCCGCTTGTCGTGCAGCGCCTGGCGCAGCGGCTGGTCGAAGAGCGGCGAGACCGCGTCGACGAACTGGAGCAGCAGACCCAGGCCGCAGCAGTACCAGAGCAGCGTCGGCAGGCCCATCGTGCTCCAGCGCCGGGTGGCCCGGCCGAAGCCGAGCGGCTGGTCCGCCTCGATCGGCACCGCGCGTACGCCCATCACCCGCTTGCCGAAGGTCTGCCCGCGGGCCGCCATCGACGGCACCTCGTACGCGTACCAGAGCGCGGTGGCGATCAGCAGGATGGCGATCTGCAGCCCGCCGGCCTGCTCGTCGATCTGCGGCAGGCCCTCGGTGGAGGTGTCCCCGTTCAGGGCCCGGCGCATCGACTCGCGCAGGTAGGGCGAGATCGCCTCGAAGTAGCGCCAGACGAACCAGCCGTTGACCACGGCGTTGAGCAGGAACACCACGCCGAAGTCGATCAGGCGGGCGACCAGTCGCGAGCCGTACGAGGCGAGCGGCAGCCCGTGCGGGCGCGGCGCCGGCGGCCGGCCCGGCCACCGCCTGCACCGCGGGCAGGTCGGCGGCGCCGGCGAACACGCCCATCCGGGCGGCCAGTCGCCGCTCCGGCTCGCCCAGCAGGTCCCAGCTCCACTCCACCACCGCCTCCAACGTCCGGTGTCGGGGCTGCGCCGCCCGGTCGCCGCGGCGCAGCAGCCGGAACCGGTCGTCCAGCCGCGCCGCCACCTCCTCCACGGGTAGGGCGCCCAGCCGGGCCGCGGCCAGTTCCAGCGCCAGGGGCAGGCCGTCGAGGGTGCGGCAGATCCGCAGCACCGCGGGCGCGGTGGCCGCGTCCAGGGTGAAGTCCGGCGCGACGTCGGCGGCCCGGTCAGTGAACAGTCGCACCGCGGCGTAGGCGGTGGCGGCCTCCGGTGGGACCGGTCCGGCCGGCACCGGCAGCCCGCCGACCGGGCACAGCGCCTCGCCGGTGAGGCCGAGCGGTTCCCGGCTGGTGGCCAGCACCCGCAGGCCGGGCGCGGCGGCGAGCAGCCGGGCGGCCAGTCGGGCCGCGTCGTCGATGACGTGCTCGCAGTTGTCGAGCACGAGCAGCAGCTGCCTGTCGGTCAGCGCCGCGACCAGCCGGTCGGTGAGGTCACGGGGGCCGCCCGGGGCGCGCAGCCCGGCGTCGCGCAGGTCCAGCGCGGCCAGCACCGCTGGCGCGACGGCCGACCCGGCGGTCACCGACGCCAGCTCCACCAGGCACACGGGGCCGGCGTGGCG
>NZ_CADEAU010000583.1 GCF_902825405.1 Micromonospora maritima
CCAGGCCGGATCGGGCGGGGCCACCCGGGCCGCCGCCCGGGTCCGCTCGACCAGCGCGGCCAGCCCGTCCGGGTCGATCCGGTTGCCGCCGCCCGCGGCGGTCCGCCCGTCGACGTGCAGCCGTACCTGGATCGCGGTGCCCGTCTCGGCGACGTTCTGGTGGATGAAGGAGTTGGCGAAGCGGGTGAGCGCGAGGTCGGTGCGGGTCACCAGCACCTCGGCCTCGGCACCCGGCCCGGCCACGTGCCGGACCAGCTCCACCACCCGGGCCGCGAGATCCTGTTCGGTGCTCACGCCCGCACCCCCACCCGGACACCGCGGAAGCGGGCCGGCGCGGCCGGATGCCCGGTGTGCCCGACCTGGCCGGGCTGCCCCTTGCCGCAGTTGGGCGTGCCCCACGGGACGATCTCCGAGGAGAGCATGTCCATCGACCGCCAGAAGACCGGCCCGATGCCGGTGTAGGTGGGGTTGCGCAGCATCCGCCCCCGGCGGCCCTTCTTCACCTCCCAGCCGACCTCGCAGCCGAACTGGAAGTTGAGCCGCTTGTCGTCGATCGACCAGGACCTGTTGATGTCCATCAGCACCCCGTCGTCGGTGGCCGCGATGATCTCGTCGAGCGTGTGCGGGCCGGGTTCCAGGCCCACGTTCGTCATCCGCACCATGGGCAGCCGGGCCCAGCCGTCGGCCCGTACGCTGCCGCCGTGGTCCAGGCCCGCGACGGCGGCCGAGTCCCGGCCGGCGAGCACCCCGACCCACCGCCCCTCGCGGACCGCGTCCCGGGCGACCGCCGGGGAGCCCTCGTCGTCGAAGCCGAAGCTGCCCAGCGCGCCCGGGATGGTCGGGTCGATCGTCACGTTCATCAGCTCGGAGCCGTAGCGCAGCGAGCCGAGGCGGGCCAGGTCGAGCCAGGAGGTGCCGGCGAAGGCGGCCTCCCAGCCGAGGATGCGGTCCAGCTCGATGGCGTGCCCGACCGACTCGTGGATCTGCAACGCGAGCTGCTCGCCGCCGAGGATCAGGTCGGTCTCGCCGGCCGGGCACTCCGGAGCGGTGAGCAGCTCACGGGACTCCTCGGCGATCCGGGCGGCGTGCGCGGCCAGGTCGAGCGAGGTGACCAGCTCCCAACCGGTGGTGCCGTACTGCCCGCGGTAGCTCGGGTAGGACCGGCGCTGGGTCTCGCCGTCGCCGATCGAGGTGGCCGAGATGCCGCCGCCGCACTCCCGGATGTGCTGGTCGATCCGGTGGCCCTCGCTGGAGACGAACCACTTCGTGGTGTCCCAGATCTGGTAGAGCCCTTCGGCCAGGTCGGCCCCGTGCTCCCGCATGGTCGCGGTGGCGCCGACAAGCAGGTCGCCCTTGTCCGACAGCGGCACCCCGAGCGGGTCGACCGCGCAGGTCGAGGCCCAGCTCGCCACCGCCGCCTCGACCGGCACCAGGTCGATCGGCGGACCGGAGACCCGCGCGCTCGCGGTGGCGATCGCCGCGGCGCGCCGACCGGCGTCGCGGGCCGCCGCGTCGGACAGCTCGGGTACGGCGTGGAAGCCCCACCCCGAACCGACGAGCGCGCGGACACCCAGGCCGATGCTCTCGTGCTGGGTCAGCTCCTCGACGTCACCGTTGCGCGCCGACATCGACTCGTAGCGGCGGTGCATCACCCGGGCGTCGGCGTAGCGGGCTCCGGCGTCGAGGGCGGCCTGCACGGCGGCGGTGGCCGCGTCGAACTCGCTCATGCCGGCGCTCCGCTTCGCTGCGCGCCGCCATGAGGCACGACCGCACTGCGTTGACGATTCGCTCGCTCACGCTCGCTCATGCCGGCGCTCCGCTTCGCTGCGCGCCGCCATGAGGCACGACCGCACTGCGTTGACGATTCGCTCGCTCACGCTCGCTCATGGGCCGACCCTAGGCGAGCGCACCGACATCCGTCAGGGGACGAGATCCTCCGGCCGGATCGTCGCCCGGACGGGGTCGGTCAGCTCCAGCACGTCGGCGGGCTTGGTCACCGACACCTCCCGGTAGTGCCGGCCCTGGCGACGGTAGAGGTGCAACGTGCCGGTCTCCTGCTCGACCAGCAGGTACCACTCGATGCCGGCGGCGGCGTAGTAGTGCATCTTGAGCACCTTGTCGGTCGCCGCGTTGCTCGGTGAGATGACCTCGCAGACGAGCCGCACGTCCCGCGCCTCGATCATCGGTTCGTCGAAGTCGATCGGCTCGGTGACGACCAGGTCGGGAATCGGTATCCGGCCCGGCCTGAGCCGGACGTTCACCGTCTCCAGCAGCTCCAGGCCCACGCGCCGCGCCGCGGCTTCGAGCAGGTTGCCGAGGTTCCGCTGGATCCGCTGGTGCCGCGGGGTGGGCGCTGGGGTCACGTGGAGGCTCCCGTCGAAGAGCTCGACGCGTTGCTGCGTCTCGCCGAGGGCGAGGTACGCCTCTTCGGTCCACGGGCCGTCGTGGCCGAACACCGCCGCGGTCATGGTCACCTCCACCTCGTGCCGGCGGGAATCTTCCCTTCGTCGCCGGGACCATGGTCGCACCTCAGGTGCGCCGCCGAGACGACGATGCCCACTCGCGTCGGTGAATGTCCCAGGTGAGGGCTGTTCAGGTCGGAAACCCAGTCGTTACGCTCTGACCGCTGACAGCCCAGCCTTTGTAGCTTATTTTCGCCTCCAGAGGTTTCCTGTAGGTTCTCTTCATCATCGAAGGGGAGGCGGTCAATGGGCAGGTCGGAGGCGGTGCCGTCCGGGGAGCCGGACCGCCGGGACGTGCCGGAGCAGCGCTCCGGCGACGGGCCCTATCTCCAGGTCAAGGATCTGCGGGTGCGGTTCGACACCGAGGACGGCGTGGTGAAGGCCGTCGACGGGGTGTCATTCGCCGTTGAGCGGGGTCGCACGCTCGGGATCGTGGGTGAGTCCGGATCCGGGAAGAGCGTCACGTCGTTGGCGATCCTGGGTCTGCACAACTCCAAGCGGGCGTCGATCTCGGGGGAGATCTCGGTGGGTGGGCGTCAGTTGGTGGGTCTGGCGGAGGAGGAGGTGCGGCGGCTGCGGGGTCGGGACATGGCGATGATCTTCCAGGATCCG
>NZ_CADEAU010000584.1 GCF_902825405.1 Micromonospora maritima
GGGGGTCCGTCGTACGGCCACGCGGCGTCGTGCCGCCGGGTCGTCCCCGGGTACGGGTCGGCCACCGGCCGCGCGTACGTCTCCGGGCGCGCGTAGGCGCCCGCGTCGGCGGGGTGCGGGTGGGCGTCCGGGCCGGGTCGCTGCCACGAGCCGGGTTCGAGATCGGTCTCCGGCCAGGGCAGGGCGGGCGCCGGGCGGTCCCAGCCGCGCGGCTCGGCGCCGCCGTAGGGGTCGGGGTGGGACATCACGCACCGGCAGACGGTACGAAAGCCACCACATGACGCAAGACCAAGACCATCCCCTACCGGCGTGAGACTTCCTGTTGACCGACCGACGGCCGGGCGACTCCCGCCGTTCACCCGGTGGTGGTCGGGAATCGTGCCGAGCCTACTGCACCCGCGAAGCACCCAGGGTGGACGCCGCCGGGCACGACGACGGCACCGGGCCGCCGCCCGCGATCGGGCGGCGGCGGCGCGGTGCCGTCACGGTACGCCTGCCGCTCAGACCTCGAGCAGCTCGCTCTCCTTGTGCTTGACCAGCTCGTCGACGGTGCCGACGAAGCGCTGGGTCAGGTCGTCCAGCTCCTTCTCCGCGCGCCGGCCCTCGTCCTCGCCGACCTCGCCGTCCTTGACCAGGCGGTCCAGCTCCTCCTTGGCCTTGCGGCGGGTGTTGCGGACGGCCACCTTGGCCTCCTCGCCCTTGTGCCGGGCGACCTTGATCATCTCGCGGCGGCGCTCCTCGGTCATCTGCGGGAGCACGATGCGAAGCTGGTTGCCCTCGTTGTTCGGGTTGACCCCGAGGTCCGAGTCGCGGATCGCCTTTTCCATCGCGTTGGTCTGCGAGTTGTCGTAGGGCTTGATGATCACCATGCGCGGCTCGGGCACCGCGATGGACGCCATCTGCGGCAGCGGGGTGGGGCTGCCGTAGTAGTCGATGAGGATCCGGGAGAACATGGCGGCGTTGGCGCGACCGGTGCGGATCCCGCCGAACTCCTCCTTGGCGTGCTCGATGGCACGCTCCATCTTCTCCTCCGCCTCGAGGAGGGTGTCGTCGATCACCGGTCTCCTCGCCTCCTTCTGTCGCTCGTCGTGGGCTGTGCTGGTGCTGCAGTGGCAGAGGACCGCCGCCGGTCGGGAACCGGTCAGGCGGTGATCAGGGTGCCGATCTTCTCGCCGCCGACGGCCCGGACGATGGTGTCGTCGCCCTGGGCGCCGAAGACCAGCATCGGCAGGCCGTTCTCCATGCAGAGGCTGAACGCGGCGGCGTCGGCCACCCGCAGGTTGCGGCGCAGCACCTCGGAGAAGGTGATCGAGTCGAGCTTGCTCGCCGTCGGGTCGATCCGGGGGTCGGCGGTGTAGACCGCGTCCACGCCGTTCTTGCTCATCAGCACCACGTCCGCGCGGATCTCCAGCGCCCGCTGGGCGGCCACCGTGTCGGTGGAGAAGTACGGCATCCCGGCGCCCGCACCGAAGATCACCACGCGGCCCTTCTCCAGGTGCCGGATCGCGCGCAACGGGATGTACGGCTCGGCGACCTGGGCCATCGTGATGGCGCTCTGCACCCGGGTCTCGATGCCCTCCTTCTCCAGGAAGTCCTGGAGCGCGAGGCAGTTCATCACCGTGCCGAGCATGCCCATGTAGTCGGCGCGGGCCCGGTCCATGCCGCGCTTCTGCAACTCGGCGCCGCGGAAGAAGTTGCCGCCGCCCACCACCACGGAGACCTGCACGCCGCGGCGGACCACGGTGGCGATCTGCCGGGCGATGCCCTGCACGACGTCCGGGTCGACGCCGATCGCGCCACCGCCGAACACCTCACCCGAGAGCTTCAGCACCACCCGGCGGGACCGACCGGGCGGAGGGGCGGTCGGATCGTCCGCCGCCAGGCTCCGGTCACTCACAACCTGCGTCATCCGCCCCGCCCCTTCTCCCCGCGCGCCGCGCGGGCCTCGCGTACGTGCTCCTGCCGACCCTATGTGACGAGGAGGCCGCGGTGCCTGTCGCGTACACCGGCGGCCTCCTCGTCGACGTTCTCCCCTGCGCCCGGGCCCAGCGGCCCGGAGCGGCGGCTCAGGCCTGGCCGACCTCGAACCGCACGAAGCGGGTCACCTCGATGCCGGCGTCGGCCAGCACCTGCTTGACGGTCTTCTTGTTGTCGGCGACCGCGGCCTGCTCCAGCAGGACGAAGTCCTTGAAGAAGGCGTTGACCCGACCCTCGACGATCTTCGGCAGCGCCGCCTCGGGCTTGCTCTCCTCGCGGGCGGTCTGCTCGGCGATGCGCCGCTCGGACTCGACGGTCTCCGCCGGCACCTCGTCACGGGTGAGGTACTTCGGGCGCATCGCGGCGATCTGCATGGCCACGCCACGCGCGTCGGCGTCGGCCGCCTCGTCGGTCTTGCCGGAGAACTGCACCAGCACGCCGACCGCCGGGGGCAGGTCCTGGCTCTTGCGGTGCAGGTAGACCGCGGTGGTGCCGTCCAGCTTGGCGAAGCGGTTCAGCACCAGCTTCTCGCCGATCTTGGCGGACTGCTCCTGGATCAGGTCGGCCACGCTCTTGCCGTCGATGGTGCTGGCGAGCAGCTCCTCGGCGTTGCTGGCGCCACTGGCCACGCCGTGCTCGACCAGCTGCTGGGCCAGCGCGATGAAGGCGTCGTTCTTGGCGACGAAGTCGGTCTCGCAGTTGAGCTCCAGCAGCGCCTGGCCGGAGTGGGCGATGAGACCGTTGGCGGCGGTGCGGCCGGCCCGCTTGCCGACGTCCTTCGCGCCCTTGACGCGCAGGATCTCGACGGCCTTGTCGAAGTCGCCCTCGGCCTCGGTCAGCGCCTTCTTGGAGTCCATCATGCCGGCGCCGGTGAGGTCGCGGAGCTTCTTGACGTCCGCGGCGGTGAAGTTGGACATGACTCTCTCTTCGGTGTCAGTGAGATGGTCTGGGGTGCTGGTTACCCGGTTCCGGGCCGGTTCTGCCCGGCGTACCCGCCGCGCCCCGCCGCCCGGGAACCCGGACGGCGGGGACGCGACGGCGAGATCACTCGGCGGCGGCGGTCGCCGGCTGCTCGGCGGCCGGCGCGGCCTGCTC
>NZ_CADEAU010000585.1 GCF_902825405.1 Micromonospora maritima
ATCTAACGACTGCACGGGTACGCCGAGGCGCACCGTCACTGGTCCGCCGCGTTGACGCTGGCCGCGACGCCGGCCCCGGTCCCGCCGGACGGGGGCCGGCCCGAACCGGTCGAGGTGGACCGCGCCGAGCTGCTCAGCCACGCCGCCGAGGCCGCGCACCACAGCGGGGAGCACGCCCGGGCGCTGACCCTGCTGGAGGAGCTGGCCGCCGACCCGTCCGGTCCGCCGGCCTGCGCGCTGCACATCCGGCGGGCCCGCTACCTGGCCGCCGCCGGCCGTTCCGCCCCGGCCGAGGAGGAGTACCGCCGGGTGTTGGAGTCGGCGGACTGCACGCCGCACGAGCGCTGCACCGCCGCCGCCCGTCTGGCCGAGCTGCTGCTGCACCTGGGGCGCTACGCCGAGGCCGGCGACCAGGCGCGGGAGGCGCTCGACCTCGCCGCCGAGGTGCCCGGCTCCACCTCGGAGGTGGTGCTGGCCAGCGCCGCGCTCGGGTTCAGCGAGGCGTTCCTGGGGGACCAGACCGCCGGGCTGGCGGTGATGCGCCGGGCGCTGGAGACCGCCGAGCGCTCCGGCCGGCCGGAGGACGTGGCCTGCGCCTACCTGCACCTGGCCGAACTGCTCACCGGTCCGCTGAACATCCTCGAGGAGGGGGTGGTGGTGGCCCGCCGCGGCGCCGAACGGGTCGCGGAGCTGGGCCTCGGTCGCACCTGGGAGACCCGACTGCTGGCCGTGGCCACCAACGGGCTGTTCCGGGTGGGGCAGTGGGCCGAGGCGGAGAAGGTCGTCGCCACCGCGTTGCGGCACCGCCCGTCCGGCGCCGACGCGGTCGAGCTGCTGCTGGCCCGGTGCCGGCTCTCCGTCGGCTACGGCGACGTCGAGGCCTCCGACCGCGACCTGGAGGCGGTCGCCACGGTGCTGGCCGGCGGGGGCGCCCGGCACGTGCTGCCGATGCTCATCCTGCGCGCCGGGCTGGCCATGTGGCAGGGCCGGCACGACCTGGCCCGGCAGGCCGTGCAGCGGGGCCTGACCGAGAGCCGCTCCGACGACGTGATCGTGCTGGCCACGTTGGCCTGGCACGGGCTGCGCGCCGAGGCGGAGGCGGCGGCCAGCCGCACCGTGGAGGTGGACCAGACCGCGGTGCGCCGGCTGCGTGAGGTGGTCGAGCGGGTGACCCGCAAGAGCGAGAAGGCCGGGCCGCCGGTGCGCTACGTCGCGGACGGCTTCCTGGCGCTCTGCGACGCCGAGCTGAGCCGGCTCGACGACGGCCGGGGCGACCCCGAGCTGTGGGGCCGTTCGGCCACCGAGTGGGACCGGCGCAACCATCCCTATCCGGCGGCGTACTCGCGGTTGCGGCAGGCCGAGGCGCTGCTGGCGCGGCGCAGCCGGGTCGCCACCGCGGGCAAGCTGCTCCGCCAGGCGCACGCGACGGCGCAGTCGCTCGGCGCGGTGCCGCTGAGCGCGGAGATCCGTACCCTGGCCGGTCGGGCCCGGGTGACCCTGGACGACGCGCCGCCGCCCGCGCCGGTGCCCCGGCCGCGGACCGCGCCTGCCACGCCGGCGGTGGACGAGCTGGCGGTGCTGACCGCGCGGGAGCGGGAGGTGCTGGCCGCGGTCGCCGAGGGGTTGACGAACAAGGAGATCGGTCAACGGCTGTTCATCAGCGAGCGGACCATCGGCGTGCACGTGTCGCACATCTTCGACAAGCTCCAGGTCCGCACCCGGGTGCAGGCCACCGCGATCTTCCTGCGCAACCGCCCGGAATAGACGTACGTCGGCAATACGTCGTTCTACTGATCCGGCGCGCGTGCGGCGGCTGGCAGGCTGTGCCGCGGAATCGGGTGGCGTCGTGGGGGGCGCCGACCATCGTGGAGGAGAGATGACCGAACCGGTCTGGGGTCCTGTGCACCAGGACATCGTCGGGTTGCTCGCCGACCACCCCGCTGACGTGCCGGCGGTCGTCGACCATCTCACCAAGCTGCAGGACCTGCTGGTCCGGCTCCCTCCGCTGGAGGCGAGCTGCCCGCTGGCCGACTTCAACAAGCTCTACCTGGTCATCACCAGCACCGTGCTCGACGGTCTCTACGAGGACCGGTTCGTCGACCCGGCCTTTTTGGCCCGGCTCGACGTGGAGTTCGCGGCGCGCTACTTCGAGGCGCTGCGGTTCTGGACCGACGCCAGTCCGAGCACGCCCAAGGCCTGGTCCTGCCTGTTCAAGCGGATGCGCGGCCCGGACGCCCGCCCGCTGCCCTCGGCCGCCGCCGGGGTCAACGCGCACATCAACTACGACCTGCCGTTCGCGTTGGTGACCACGCTGGAGAGCCTGGAGTCCGAGCCGGTCGACGGCAGCGACCAGCACCGCGACTACCTGGAGATCAACAAAATCTTCGCCGAGCGGATCCCGGAGCTGCGTCGCGGCTACCTGGACCACTGGCAGCTCATGATCGACACGATCAACGGCGACATCGACGACTGGTACCAGGGCGAGCTGGTGGAATACACCCGGAACGTGGCCTGGCGCAACGCGCAGAAGATCTGGCACTGCCGGCACGACCCGGACGCCCGCGAGTGTGAGCGGACGCGGCTGGACGACAACGCCGCGCTGCTCGGCCGGCTGCTGCTGTCGCCCCTCGGGGCGTTCCTGCAGTAGCCGGGACGGGGGGTCCCCGCGTCCCGCCATCCGGGCGCGGGACGCGGGGACACCGTCCGGCGGGGGTGTCGAGCCCGCCGCGCCGGGTACGCCCGGGCTGTGCCCCGTCCCGATCCGACCGGCCCGGCCCGGCGCTTCCCGTTCCGGTTCGACCCCGCGTTCCGGCTGCCCCTGGCCCTGCTCGGCGTGCGGCCGGAGACCGCCGTGGTGGAACTCGCCCCGGACGCGCTCGTCGTCCGGTTCGGCCCGTGGCGGCTGCGGACCACCCCGGCCAACATCGCCGGCGCCGAGCTGAGCGGCCCGTACCGCTGGTGGCGGGCGATCGGCCCGCACCTGTCGCTGGCCGACGGCGGTGCGACGTTCGGCACCAGCGTCGCCGCCGGCCTCTGCCTCCGGTTCGCCGAGCCGGTGCCGGCGCT
>NZ_CADEAU010000586.1 GCF_902825405.1 Micromonospora maritima
GCCCGGGCGCTGCTGGCCGCGCCGCCGGTGCTGGTGCTCGACGAGCCGACCGAGGGGCTCGACCCGGCGGCGGCCGACGCGGTGCTCCACTCCGCGCTCGCCGCCACCCCGGCCGGGCACTCGGTGCTGCTGATCAGCCACCGCCTCAGCGGCCTGGCCGGGTTCGACGAGATCCTGGTGCTGGAGGGCGGCCGGGTGGTGCAGCGCGGCCGGCACGAGGAGCTGGTGACGCGGCCCGGCTGGTACCGGGAGCAGTGGCTGCGCCAGGAGGCGGCCGAGCGCGGCTACCTCGCGCTCGCCCCCTGACCGCGTTCCGGGGTTTTCCCCGACGCCAGAGGTGCCCGCCGGTGGCAGGCTGGTGCCATGCGGGTGGATCAGAGGGCGGGCGTCGAGGGCCGACTGCGCGAGCTGTCCGGGCGGCTGCACGGGCCGACCCGGCTCAAGGCCGACCTGCTGACCGAGGCGCGGCACGCGCTGGAGGACGCCGTCGAGGCGTACCGGGAGGGGGGCCTGCCGCGGGCGGAGGCCGAGCGGCGGGCGGTGGCCGAGTTCGGCAGCGCCGCCCAGCTCGTGCCCGGCTACCAGGCCGAGCTGGCCGCCGGCGCGCTGCGCGGGCTGGCGCTGCGCACGCTGGCGGTGGCGGTGGTGCTGATGTCGGCCGGCGACCTGACCTGGCGGGGGTCGAGCTGGAGCGCCGGGCCCCGACCGCCGTCGGGCTACCTGCTGCTCTCCGCCGCGTTGAACGGCATCTGGGCGGTGGTCGCCGGGCTGGCCCTGCTGGGGCTGCTGCTCGGCGCGCTGGCCGCCCGCCGGGACTCGCCGCGGCTGGTCCGGTCCGCCCGCGCGGTCGGTTTCGGGCTGACCGGTGGGCTGCTGGTCGGCGCGCTCGCCGGGGGCGCCCTGTTCGGCTGGTCGGTCCACCTCTGGGACGCCGCGCTGACCTGGCCCCCGATGATCGTCGGCGCGGTGCTGGTCTCCGCCGCCTGGTTCGCCCTGGCCCGGGCGGCTCGCTGGTGGCTGCTCAGCAACAGCGTCCCGCGACCGGCCGGGTGACCGGGTCAGGCCGGCGCGGTGGGCGGCTCGTCCGCGCCGAGGAACCGACCGACGGTGGCGCTGAACTCGCGCCAGCCCGCCCGCTCCCCCGCGAGCGCCCGGCCGCCGGCCTCGGTGAGCTGGTAGGTGCGTCGTTCCCGGCCGTTCACGGTGCTCCACGTGCTGGCCACCAGGCCGGCCCGCTCCAGCCGGCGCAGCGCCGGGTAGATCGTGCCGGTGGGCAGGTCGAGCGTGCCTCCGCTGCGGGCCCGCAGCGCCTCGATGATCGCGTAGCCGTGCAGGGAACCGCGCTCCAGCACGGCCAGCAGCAGCGCGTCCAGGTGTCCGTGCAGCGCCTGCGCCCTCATGTGTAGCGAGCCTACTTGTCGGGCGCGCGGGACGCCACCGGGGTGCGGCTCCCGGTCGGAACCGGTCGCCCACTAGGGTATGTGCGCAGAGTCACTCGGCGGCGCGACGCCGCCGGGTGGGCACCCGAACGCACACGGAGGTCAGCGTGGCCCGCCAGTCGCCCCAACGGCCCGACGCCGACGAGCCCGAGCTCGACGAGACCGACGCGTCGGCCGCAGCAGACGAGGTCGAGGTCGAGGTCGACCGCCCGGCAGCGGACCGCACGCTCTGGGACGAGGTGCGGATCGACCCGGTGGAGATCGCCCTCCCCGCCGGCACCGGCTTCACGCTCCGGGCGTACCGGACGGCGCGCGAGCTGACCCCCACCGACGTGGCCGAGCGCGACGAGGACGACCCCTTCCTGGCCCGCCGTCAGGTCGTCGAGACCGAGGAGGACGAGGAGGTGGTGATCCTCGACGAGGAGTTCGCCGCCCTCTCCGCCGAGGAGGACGACGAGGACGAGGAGAAGGACGGCGAGCGCGCCCGGGCACGCCGCCGGGGCAGGGCCGCCGACGCGGACGATTCCGCGGACGACGAGGACGAGGACGAGGACGAGGCCGGCGAGGACGAGGACGACGCCGGCGACGAGGAGGTGCCGGTCTTCCTCAGCCACAAGGGCCGGCTGCTGCTGTTCAAGACCCCCGAGTCGCTCGTCACTTTCATCCGTTCCGGTGCGCCCAACGACCTGTCCCAACTGGACAGCTGGAATGAACTGTCCGAACGGCTGGAACCGGCCGACATCGCCCCGCTGGACGAGGACACCTACGAACTCGACCTGGTGGTGGAGAACCTCCGCGGCGGCCACGACGCGTGGGATCCCGCGCTGCTGATCGAAGCCGGCGAGATCGCCCGTGACCTGTCGTACGCGCTGCGGCTACCGGCCGTGCTCGACATGCTCTCCGCCGGCTCCAGCCTGGACGATCTGGACGAGGCGCTGCGTGCTTCTGTCAATGGCGGGATCGGTGGTTTCCTCGGTCGGCGCCGGCTGAAGAAAATCGGGGCACAAACCGCAAGTTTGGGTTGGCGCACCATTGTCGGCAAGATCTCTGCTGTTGTGGACTGGCGCGACTGACCCGGAGCGGGGAGCATCAGTCTCTGGCAGAACAAGACCTGTGTCCCGGGAGGAGGACGACGCCGTGGCGCTCGTGCGCGTGTACTGCGGTCTGGCCTCGGCAGATCCGGCCGACCGAACGGCTTCGGCCGGAACGACGCTGACGTCCGCTGTGGTCGACGACGCAGGCCGTCTGCTGCACGTCTGTGCGATCGGTGACGAGCCCGCCGGCTACGCCCGGCTGGTCGCGCTGCTGGTGGAGCGGTCCGGTGGGCCGAGCGGGGTGGCGATCGCCGCCGACTCCGACGACCACACCGTCACCTCGCTGCTCAGTGCCGCCGGTCGGCCGCTGGCGATCGCCGACGACGACTCGGTCGACGACTTCGCCGAGCGCTTCGCCGACGACGACTCCCTGGAGGAGATGCAGGCCTCGCCGGTCGAGCGCCGGGCGGTCGGGCTGGCCCGGGCCCTCCAGGCGGGCGCGCTGTCCGCGGTGACCCTCCCGGCGCCGCGCGACCTCGCCGGCTACAAGCAGGTCCTGGCCGCGCACGCGGCGCT
>NZ_CADEAU010000587.1 GCF_902825405.1 Micromonospora maritima
CGGCGCGTCCGCGGAGGTCCGCTCGGCCGGCCCGTCGTCGCCGGGCAGCAGGAAGGCGCCCACGCCCAGGCTCACCACCAGGGTCGCCGCGGCGGCGGCCCCGCCGATCACGAACGGGCGGCTCAGCCGCCGCTTCGGGCGGTGGCGGCCGTCGTCGTCGGCGGGGGTGTCGGTCACCGGTTGCCAGGCGGCGGTGGGCTGCTCCCAGGCACCGGCCGGCTGCTCCTCGCCGTTCCACCTGTCGCGGGGCGCGGCGTACGGCCCGGCCGCCTCGAACGGCGTGCCCGGGTGGGTCTCGGCGCCGTACCCGGGCTGGCCGGCGGGGCCGTATCCGGCCTGTGCCGGGGGGCCGTATCCGGCCTGTGCCGCGGGGCCGTATCCGGCCTGGGCGGCGGGGCCGTGACCGGGCTGGGGCTCGGCGGCGTACCCCGGCTGCGCGACGGGGCCGTAGCCGGGTCGCACGGTGGTGGCGTCGGCGTCGCCGTGCAGACCGGTCGGGCCGTGGCCGCGCCGGACGGTGTCGCCGTAGCGGTCGGCGTCGAGGGTGGGCGGCAGGTGGCCGACCGGCGGCTGTCCCGGCTCGTCCCCGAAGAGGTACGACGACCGCGGCTCGGGCCGGTCGGTGAGCCACGCCGGACCCTCGTCGGTCGGCGGCTCGGGGCGCCGGGAGGCGTCCTCCGGTTCGATCGGGTCGGTCCAGCGATACACGCCTGTCCCCTCCACGGGTCGGTTGCGGGCCGGGGTGACGCTACGGGGGCGGTTCGAGCTGCGGCAACGTGGCTAAGAAAGAGTTAAGGCGAACCCCACGCCAAGGGTGAGCCGTTCACACATTCCCGGGCGTACAGTAAAGGCGTCCGGACAGAGCGTGTCCGCGCCTTCTGGCAGCCCCCCGGCGAGTGGCCCGGCCGACGTGGAGATGATCTACGGCCTGCGTCAACTTGACGAAGGAGGGGGGTTCGGCTCAATATATAGGTGTCGCCAGTCGCGCCCAGCCATGCCCCGATACGTCGGGAATGGCAGCCGCGAACATCATGGGCGCGCGTTGGCCGGCCTTTCCGGCAGCGCATATCAAGGAGTCAGCATGGCGAAGGCCCTCTACGGCCACGTAGGTGCAGCGCCCGACCGGCGTCTGCTCGACGAGGTCACCCGACTGCGGTCCAGGGTTCAGGCACTGGAGTTCGAGATCACGCGTCTGCGCGCCGAGAACGATCGGCTTGCGGCGGCAGCGGCGGAGGCGGACGACCTCCTCCGTCTGGCCGAGCCCGCGCTGACCTGATCTCCGGTTGTCGGAAAACTGAATCGCACCACACCGAAAAGCGCGCCGACACTCCTGTGCCGGCGCGCAGCCATGTGCGTACCCCTTTGCTCTTTCCCGCAATTATCGATCTTGCGGATCCGGCCCGGAATTGCGTCCGGGCATATGATCTTGCCGTTTCCGCCACGTCGCGCTCGCGGGCCGGAAAGCGGACACCCCGGCCGTCGGGGTGGGTCGCGTGCCGGCCGCGTCCCGGTCGCGGGTTAGTCTGCGGGTTCACCAGGTCCGCGCAGCCGGCGACGGTACGGCGGCCACCGGACGAGGATCGAGAAGGTGCATCTCAAGAGCCTGACGGTGAAGGGCTTCAAGTCCTTCGCCTCCGCCACGACGTTGAAGCTGGAGCCCGGGATCACCTGTGTGGTGGGCCCGAACGGCTCCGGCAAGTCCAACGTCGTCGACGCGATCGCCTGGGTGCTCGGCGAGCAGGGCGCGAAGGCGCTGCGCGGCGGCAAGATGGAGGACGTCATCTTCGCCGGCACCGCCGGGCGGGCGCCGCTGGGCCGGGCCGAGGTCACCCTCACCATCGACAACACCGACGGCGCGCTGCCGATCGAGTACACCGAGGTCTCCATCACCCGCCGGATGTTCCGTTCCGGCGAGAGCGAGTACGAGATCAACGGTGACTCCTGCCGCCTGCTCGACATCCAGGAGCTGCTCTCCGACTCCGGCATCGGCCGGGAGATGCACATCATCGTCGGGCAGGGCCGGCTCGACGGCATGCTGCACGCCAAGCCGGAGGACCGGCGGTCCTTCATCGAGGAGGCGGCGGGCGTCCTCAAGCACCGCAAGCGCAAGGAGAAGGCGCTGCGGAAGCTCGACGCGATGCAGACCAATCTCAACCGTCTCACCGACCTCACCGCCGAGCTGCGCCGCCAGCTCAAGCCGCTGGGTCGGCAGGCCGAGGTGGCCCGCCGCGCCGCCGCGATCCAGGCCAACCTGCGTGACGCCCGGCTCCGGCTGCTCGCCGACGACCTGCACACGCTGCGGACCACGCTGGACCGGGAGATCGCCGACGAGACCGCGCTGCGCGAACGACGGGAACAGATCGAGGCCGAGCACGGCGAGGTGCAGGGTCGGCTCGGCGAACTGGAGGCGGCCCTGGCCGAGGACGCCCCGCTGCTCGCGGCGGCCCAGGACACCTGGTACCGCCTCTCCGCCCTCCAGGAACGGTTCCGCTCCATCGAGCAGCTCGCCCGGGAACGACTGCGCCACCTCAGCGCCACCGGTGACGACGAGCGCCCGGGCCGCGACCCCGAGCAGCTGGAGGCGGAGTCGCGACGGGTCCGCGACCAGGAGGAGGAACTGCGCGCCGCGCTGACCGAGGACCAGGTCCGCCTGGCCGAGGCGGTCGAGCACCGGCAGGAGCTGGAACGGCAGCTCGCCGCCGCCGAACGGGAGCTGGTCACCGCCGCGAAGGCCATCGCCGACCGGCGCGAGGGGCTGGCCCGGCTGACCGGCCAGGTCAACTCCGCCCGGGCGCGGACCACGAGCGCCGGTGAGGAGATCGAGCGGCTCGCCGCCGCGCACACCGACGCGCTGGGCCGTGCCGAGAAGGCGCAGGCCGACCTGGACGCGGTCGCCGAGCAGTCCACCGAGGCCGACCGGGACAACGCCGACCTGGACGCCCGGCACGCCGAGGCGGTGGCCGTGCACCGATCCGGTGTGGATCCAGTGGGCCACGTTGACCACGGTGGCGGCGAGGTTGTCCGCGTTGTCGAGGTAGTCGGCG
>NZ_CADEAU010000588.1 GCF_902825405.1 Micromonospora maritima
GGCAGCGCGCCGGACGCCACGAGCGGGCCCAGCTCGGCGGCGAGCACCTCGTCCGGGGTGCCGGCGACCCGGTCCAGCAGGGCGTCGAGGCCGCCGTCGAACACCGGCGGGGTCACCAGGTCCGGCACCAGATGGGGCGAGCGGCACAGGTCCAGGTAGGGACGCATCTCGGGGCGCAACGCCGCCCGGGTCCGGGAGCGCCACCCGGCGAGGTGCTCCGGCACGTCGGCCAGGACCAGCCGCTGGGCGGCCATCGCCAGCTCGACCAGCACCGCCGGCTCGGACCGCAGGACGGTGCGGCTCAGGTCGGCGGCGTTGAGCCGCAGGATGGTCACCGGCGCACGGTAACCACCCTTCGGCCCGTACCGAAAGGGGCTTCCCGCCGGACCGGCGCCGCCGGACGCTGCCAGACGTGAAGACACTCCTCGCGGCGGCCGCCGCGGTCCTGACGGCGGTGACCGTCGGCGTACCCCGGCCGGCCCCCACCGACGTCCGTCCCGACACCTACGTCGTCTCCCGCGCGCCGGGCGTGCTGCCCGAAGGGCTCACGGTCACCGCGAGCGGCACCATGTACGTCACGAGTTCGGCCACCGGCGCGGTCTACCGGGGCGACACCCGCCGGGCCGGGCTGCGCCCGTTCCTCGCCCCCGGGGCCGACGGCCGGACCAGCGCCGCCGGGGTCCGGGTGGACCGCCGCGGTCGCGTCCTCGTCGCCGGCTGGACCACCGGCACGCTCTTCGTGTACGCGCCGGACGGCACCCTGCTGGCCCGTCGCGCCGCCGGACCCGGCGCGGCCCTCAACGACCTGACGGTCACCCGCGACGCCGTCTACGTCACGGACTCCGCCACCGGCACCGTGTGGCGGGCCGGGCTCACCGGCGGACACGTCGGCGCCCTGGTCCCCTGGGTGGGCCCGGACGACTTCCCGGCCGCGCCGGTCTTCCTCAACGGCATCGTGGTCGACCCCTCCGGCCGGGTCGCCCTCGTCGCGGAGCAGGGCGGCGAGCGCCTGTTCCGGGTCGACCTGGCCGGCCGGTCCGTGACCGAGGTCCAGGTCAGCGGCGGCCGGATGGGCGCCGACGGCCTGCTGCTGGAAGGGGACCGGCTCTACGGGGTGGTCAACGAACCCGACGGCGAAGGCGGTACCCGGTTCCTGGTGAACCTGGCCCGGCTCGACGACGGGCTGCGCACCGCCCGGGTGGTCGACCGCTCCCGCCCGGTCGGCGTCCAGCGGTCGCCGACCTCGGTGGCGCGCGACGCCGGCCGACTGCTCTGGGTGGACAGCCAACTCTTCGCGACCACACCGACCCCGCCGTTCACGGTCACCGAGGTGCCGGGCCTGCGGTGAGCGGCGCACGAGCCGGACGGGACACGGGGCCCGTCCGGCTCAGTACGCCAGCGCCGCGCGCAGGTACCGCAGGTCGGCCGGCCCGCTCCACCGGTGCGCGGACAGGCCGGCCACCCGGGCGCCCGCCACCGCGCGGTCCTGGTCGTCGACGAAGAGCACCCGGGCCGGCGGGGTGTCCAGCGCCGCGCAGGCGGCCTGGAAGTATTCCTTCGCCGGCTTGTGCACCCCGACGACCGAGGAGTTGACCACCACGTCCAGCTCCTCGGTCAGGCCCAGCTCGGCCAGGTCGGCGTCGAGCAGGTCGGTGGCGTTGGTGCCCAGCCCGACCCGGATGCCGGCCGCCCGCGCCTCGCGGACGAACGCCAGCACCTCCGGGTCGACCTCGCCGCGGTAGCGCTGCCACTGCTCCACGGCCGCCCGGGCCCGCTCCGGGTCACCGAGCGTCGGGACCAGCGCGTCGGCCACGCTCGCCATCCACTGGGCGTGGCTGATCCGGCCGGTCAGCACCGGCTGGAGCAGCCCCCAGGACATCGCGATCTCACCGAGCACGCCCTCGGGCAGCCCGTACTCCCGCTCGACGCCGGCGGCCACCGCCGGGTCCCAGCGGCGCAGCACGCCGTCGAAGTCCACCAGGAGCGCCGTGGCACGTTCCCGACTCACTCGTTCGTCACCTGTTCCTCGTCGTCGGCCCGGTTGAGCCGCTGGCTGATCACCTGGGTCACGCCGGCGCGCATGGTCACGCCGTAGAGCGCGTCGGCGATCTCCATGGTCCGCTTCTGGTGCGTGATCACGATCAGCTGGCTCTTCTCCCGCAACTGCGCCAGCAGCGTGATCAGGCGGCCCAGGTTCACGTCGTCGAGCGCCGCCTCCACCTCGTCCATGATGTAGAACGGGCTGGGCCGGGCGCGGAAGATCGCCACCAGCATGGCCACCGCGGTCAGCGAGCGCTCGCCGCCGGAGAGCAGCGAGAGTCGCTTGATCTTCTTGCCCGGCGGCCGGGCCTCCACCTCGACACCGGTGGTCAGCAGGTCCTCCGGGTCGGTGAGCACGAGCCGGCCCTCGCCACCGGGGAAGAGCACGGTGAAGACCTGCTCGAACTCCCGCGCGGTGTCGGCGAACGCGCTGGCGAAGACCTCCAGGATCCGGTCGTCCACGTCCTTGACCACGGTGAGCAGGTCCCGCCGGGTGGCCTTGAGGTCCTCCAACTGCTCGGAGAGGAACTTGAAGCGCTCCTCCAGCGCGGCGAACTCTTCCAGCGCGAGCGGGTTCACCTTGCCCAGCAGGGCCAGCTCCCGCTCGGCCTTGGCGGCCCGCTTCTCCTGCACCGGCCGCTCGTAGCGGACCGGTTCCGGCACCGGCCGGCCGTCGTTGGCGGCCAGCGCGACGTCCGCGTCGGTGGGCGGGACGAGCTGGTCCGGGCCGTACTCGGCGACCAGGGTGGACACGTCCAGGCCGAAGTCCTCGGCGGCCTTCGCCTCCAGCTGCTCGATCCGCATCCGCTGCTCGGCGCGGGCCACCTCGTCCCGGTGCACCTGGCTGGTGAGCCGCTCCAGCTCGGCGGCGAGGCGCTTGGCCGCGCCGCGTACCTCGGACAGCTCGGCCTCGCGCGCGGCGCGCTCGCGGGCGACCGCGTCGCGGTGCTCCTCGGCCCGGGCGATCGAGACGGTGAGCCGGGTGAGCGCCTCGCGGGCGCCG
>NZ_CADEAU010000589.1 GCF_902825405.1 Micromonospora maritima
CCGAACGGAGTCGGCGTGCCAGGCGCCGAGCGGGGCGACCCGCATGGCCGCGCCGTTGCCGCAGGAGCCCTGCCCGTCGAACGCCGACGCGGCGGCCACCGGCCACGGCGTGCCCGCACGGATGAGTTCCAGCAACTCCACCGCGCCCGCGCCGTAGCGGCGGGCCGGGTCGTAGTGCGTGGCGAAGGAGAGCGCGAGCGCGTCCGGCACCATGCGGCCGTGCACGGCGAGCACGTCCAGCACCGAGCACGCCATCTCGGTGTCGTCGCTCCACGGCCAGGGCCCGGGCGGCAGCGCGTCCGGCCAGGGGGCGACCGCCCCGCCGGGGACGAAGAACCGGGAGCCGAGCGCGTCACCCACCGACAGGCCGGCCAGCGCGTCGCGGGCGAGCGTGAGGCGGGTGTCGGGGAACAGAGTGAACGTCATCGTCGTCCCAGCTTGCCCGGTTCCCCGGACCGCCGCAACGCGATCGACTTGCCACGCCGAGTACGGTGCTGACGTGGCAACCGTCCTGCTGGTCGAAGACGACCACGTCGTCCGTGGCGCGATGCTGCGGTCGCTGACGGACCGGGGGCACGCGGTGCACGCCGTCGGCACGGCGCTGGACGCCCTGCGCCGGGTGGCGGCGGAGACGCCCGACCTGGTGGTGCTCGACCTCGGCCTGCCGGACCTGGACGGATCGGACGCGCTGCGCATGCTGCGCGGCATCACCGACGTGCCGATCATCATCGCCACCGCCCGCGACGACGAGCAGTCGGTGGTCCGGCTGCTGCGGGCCGGCGCGGACGACTACATGGTCAAGCCGTTCACCGGGGCGCACCTGGACGCCCGGATCACCACCGTGCTGCGCCGGGCCGGCCGGGCCAGCCGTACCGTGCAACCGGCCGTGCACACGGTCGGCGGCCTGCGGGTGGACGTCGGTGAGCGCAGCGCGGTGCTGGACGGGGAGTCCCTGGCCCTGACCCGCAAGGAATTCGACCTGCTGGCGTATCTCGCCGCGCGTCCCGGCCGGGTAGTGTCCCGGCGGGAACTCTTGGAGGAGGTATGGCGGCAGCCATCGGTCGGCGAGGACCAGACCATCGACGTTCACCTGTACTGGCTCCGCCGCAAAATGGGCGAGTCCGCGGCGAAGCCGCGCTACCTGCGCACCGTGCGGGGGGTCGGCTTCCGGCTGGTGGCGCCGGACTGAGGCCGGCGCTGGCCTGGCTCACCGCCGGCATGTGCAGCCTGGTCGCGTTCGCCTTCCTCATCCCGCTCGGGATCAGCCTCTCCGACCAGTCGCGGGAGGAGAAGCTGGCCGACGCGGCACGCCGGAGCGCGCTGGTCACCGGCGCGCTGGCGGTCAGCACCGACCCCGAGGTGGTCGCGCGGGCGGTGGCGGCCAGCGGTGACGATCCCGCGCTGCGGCCGGTCGTCCACGGCATCGGGGCCGACGAGTCGGCCGGCCGGGCCGACGCGGCCGCGCTGGGCGACGCCGCCGCACAGCGGCGCTCGGTGGTCTCCGAGGTGGACGGCGGTGTGCTGCGGCTGGACCCGGTGGTGCTCGGTGACCGGGTGGCCGTGGTGGAGGTCTTCATCCCCGACGAGGTGCTCGACGACGGCGCCGGCGGGCGGTGGCTGCTGCTGCTCGCAGTGGCGCTGGCCCTGGTCGGCGCGGCGGTGGTGGTGGTCGACCGGGTCGCGGCCCGGGCGGTGGACGCGACCGGCGACCTGGTCAAGGCGGCGCTCGCGGTGGGCGACGGCGAGCTGGGGGTACGGGTCGAGCCGACCGGGCCGCGGGAGCTGGCCGAGGCCGGGCACGCGTTCAACCGGATGGCGGAGCGGCTGGTGGCGCTGCGCGCCGACGAGCACGAGCTGGTCGCCGACCTGTCGCACCGGCTGCGGACGCCGCTGACCGCGTTGCGGCTGGACGCGGAGGCGTTGGAGTCCGACGACACCAGCATCGGCACGTTCAGCGAGGCGGAGCTGGACCGGCGGCGCGGCATCCGGCGGATCCGGCAGGCCATCGTGACGCTGGAGGGCGAGGTCGACCAACTGATCAAGACGACCCGCAAGGCGGTCAGCCAGGAGACGGCGCCGGCGTCCTGCGACGTCAGCGAGGTGGTCCGGGACCGGATGGTCTTCTGGTCGGCGCTGGCGGGCGACCAGAACCGCCCGCACCGGGTGGTCGGGGCGCAGCTGCGCATCCCCGCGCCGGTGCCGCGGGCCGAGCTGGCCGCCGCGCTGGACGCGGTGATCGGCAACGTGTTCCGCTACACCCCGCAGGGCACCGCGTTCGAGGTGGCGGTGAGCCGCCGGGACGGCTGGGTGGCGATCCGGATCGACGACGCCGGGCCGGGCATCGCGAACCCGGACCGGGCGTTGCGCCGGGGCGAGAGCGACCAGGGCTCGACCGGGCTCGGGCTGGACATCGCCAAGCGGGTCGCGTTGCAGGCCAACGGTTCGGTGAGCATCGACCGAGCCCGGTTGGGCGGGGCCAGCGTGGTGATGCTGCTGGCCGATCCGGACGCGGCACCGCGACAGGTCAACCGCTTCGGCCTGGTCGGCCGGATGGCCCGGGAGGCCCGCGAACCGCGCGCCGGGCGACGCTGGCCGCGTCCGCGCTGACTGGTGGCTGTGGACCGGCGCAAGTTCTCCTTAGGAGTGTTTTAACGACCGCCCCGCCACCGCCGCGAACTGTCAGGATCTCTGACAGAACCCATCAGTTCCGTCGGCCGGGACGCCCCGTAACACCTTCCGGCCGGCGGATCCGTGCGCGCGGCGGGAGTCCGGTCCCCCCACACCTCGCTCCCGTCGCGCGCCGCTCTCTCCCGTCGAGCCGGGCGTTGAGGTGACCGTCATGACCCCGACCGTCAGCCGTCTGCTCCGCTGGGCCGCCGTGATCGGCCTCGGCATCGCGCTCACGCTCGCCGCCTGGCAGGACCCGGTGCTGGCGCACGGCCCCGGCCGGCCCACGACGGCCGTCCCCGGGCCCACCGTCGCGCTGGCCGCACTGACCGCGCTGGCGCTCGCGCCGGCAGATCGGAAGAGCGTCGTGTA
>NZ_CADEAU010000590.1 GCF_902825405.1 Micromonospora maritima
CGACCCCGGCCCCGATCCGGACGCCGACCTGTCGCGGTGGCGGGGCCGGGCCACCGATCCGGACGCCGACCGCAGCCGGGCCGAGGACTCGTCCCCGGCGGCGGTGACCCGCCTCCGCGCCCGCAGCCGGCTCCTGCTGCGCCACCTGCTCCGCCCGCACCGGCGGCGGCTCGGGCTGGCCGTGTCGCTGCTGCTGGCCCAGAACGCGGCCGCGATGGCCGGTCCGTACCTGGTCATGCTCGGCATCGACCGGGGCATCGGGCCGCTGCGGGCCGGCGATCCCGGGCCGCTGGTCGCGGTGGCCGCCGCGTTCGTCGTCGCCACCGCCACCGAGTACGCGACCCGGCGCGCGTTCCTCGCCCTGGCCGCCCGGATCGGCCAGGCCGTCCTGCTCGACCTGCGCCGCCGGGTGTACGCGCACTTCCTCCGCCTCGACGTCGGTTTCCACGAGCGCTACACGTCCGGCCGGATGGTGTCCCGCCTGACCAGCGATCTGGAGTCGATCGGCGAGCTGGTCGACGGCGGGATCGACAAGCTGGTCATGGCGGTGCTGTCGGTGCTGTCGGTGGCGGGCATCCTGCTCTGGCTGGACCTCCCGCTGGCCGCGGTCACCCTGCTCGCCTTCCCGTTCCTGTTCTGGCTGTCCCGCTGGTTCGCCCGCGCCTCCGCCGGGGCGTACCGGCGCACGCGGGAGGCGGTGGCGCTGGTCATCGTGCACTTCGTCGAGTCGCTGCGCGGGATCCGGGCGGTGCAGGCGTTCCGCCGGGAGCCGCGCAACCAACGCATCTTCGCCGCGGTCAACGACGACTACCGGCGGGCCAGCCTGCGCGCGTTCCGGCTGATCGCGGTCTACTCGCCGGGCATCCGGCTGATCGGCAACCTCACCGCCGCGGTGGTGCTCGGGTACGGCGGCTGGCGGGTGCTGGGCGGCCGCACGGAGGTCGGCGTGCTCGCCGCGTTCCTGCTCTACCTGCGGCGGTTCTTCGAGCCGATGGAGGAGCTGAGCCAGTTCTACAACGCGCTCCAGTCGGCGACCGCGGCGCTGGAGAAGCTGGCCGGGGTGCTCGACGAGCGGCCGGCGGTGGTCGAACCGGCACGTCCGGTGCCGTTGCCCGCCGGCCCGCCGCGCGGCGGTGTGGTCTTCCAGGCGGTCTCCTTCGGCTACCGGCCGGAGACGCCGATCCTGGGCGGTTTGGAACTGACCGTGCCGGCCGGGCAGACGGTCGCCCTGATCGGGCCGACCGGCACCGGGAAGTCCACGGTGGCCAAGCTGCTGGCCCGCTTCCACGACCCGGACGTCGGTTCGGTCCGCCTGGACGGGGTGGACCTGCGCGACCTGGCCGACACCGAGCTGCGCCGGGCGGTGGTGCTGGTCACCCAGGAGACCCACCTGTTCAGCGGTTCCGTCGCCGAGAACATCAGGTTCGGCCGGCCGGACGCCGACGACGACGCCGTGGTCGCCGCCGCCCGGGCGATCGGCGCGCACGAGTTCATCGCCGCCCTGCCCGACGGGTACGCCACCGACGTGCACCGGCGGGGCGGCCGGCTCTCCGCCGGGCAGCGGCAACTCGTCGCGTTCGCCCGCGCGTTCCTGGCCGACCCCCGGGTGCTGATCCTGGACGAGGCCACCTCGTCGCTGGACGTGCCGACGGAGCGCCTGGTGCAGCGTGCGCTGCACAGCGTGCTGCGGGACCGGACCGCGTTGGTGATCGCCCACCGGCTCTCCACCGTCGAGACGGCCGACCGGGTGCTGGTGCTCGACGGCGGCCGGATCGTGGAGGACGGTCCGCCGGCCCGGCTCGCCGCCGCCGGCGGCCGGTACGCCGCCCTGCACCGCCAGTGGCGCGACTCGCTGCTCTAGGGACGGGGCCCCTCGGTGGTGGCCTCGGCCCGCATGTCGCGTCGGATCCGGTCGACCACCCGGCCGAAGCCGAAGAGCAGCACCAGGATCAGGGCGGACACCGCGACCAGCATCGGCACGGTCAGGGCGACCCCCTCGGACGGGCCGAGTCCCAGGCCCCGGATCACCGTCGGCGCCAGCGCCAGTGCGGACAGCGCGATCGCGGCGGCGCCGAGCGCCAGGACGCCCGCGGTGCGGCCCGGCTCCCGATCGGCGTCTGCCCCGGGGGCGGTGACGGCGAGCACCAGGCCGAAGCCGAGCGCCAGGCCGAGCCCGAGCGCCGAGGGCAGCGACACGACGAGCGTGCCCGTGCCGGGCAGCTCGGCCTGGACCGTCGGGGCGGCGAGCGGCACCGCCAGCGCGGCCAGGAGCAGCCCGACCGCGTCCCAGGGCAGCAGGCCCGGTCGCAGCCGGGCAAGCGTGGCGCCGGCCACGACCGCCGCCACTGCGGCCAGCAGGACCAGGTATGCCTGCGCCCGTTCCCCGACGAATCCGAGCCGCAGCCCGAGCAGGAGCAGCGGCCCGGCGGCGAACCCGAGCACCACCCACCGCGCGGCCGTCGCCCGGCCGGTGCGCCACGCGTAGCCGAGCAGGACCAGCCCGGCGACCACCGTCGCGTGCCGGAGCCGGATCCCGTCCGTCTCGCCCGCCGCCTCGGCCTGCTCGGCCGCGAAGTCCCGGACCGCGTCCAGCAGCCGGAACCGGAACGGACCCGTCCCCCGCACACTGAGCAGACCCAGCTCCCGCAGCCGGTCCAGCAGCGGCACCGCGTCCCACCGGTCGGCGCCGTGGGCGAGCAGTTCCTCGGCCAGCTCCACCGACCAGCGGTTGCGGAACGCGGACAGGCGACGCAGTGCCGCCCGCTCGGCCGGGGCGAGCAGGTGGTAACTGGTCGCCACCGCCTCGCGCAACGTCACCGTGCCGGCGGCCGGATCGGCCGGCCCGAAGGCGGGTCGCACCGCGGCCAGGTCGAGGACGCGGTCGCCGTAGCGGTCGAGCAGCTCGGTGACGTCGAGGATGCGGCCCCGGGCCGCCATCAGCTCGATGGCCAGCGGCAGGCCACCGAGCCGGCGGACCAGCGCGGCGAGCGCCGGCAGCTCGACCGGGGTGGGTGGCGCGTGCCGGGCCTGGGTGAG
>NZ_CADEAU010000591.1 GCF_902825405.1 Micromonospora maritima
GGCGCGGCCGCGCACAGAGCGCCGCCCACGTCGAGGCGCGCCGGTCAGGTCGTCAGGCGGCGCAGGAAACGGCCGGCCAGCTCGGTCACCGCGTCGGCGTCCAGCTCCCGCGCGGGACCGGCCACCGTCACCTCGGCCAGCGCCAGCCCGGGCACCTCGGAGTCCCGCCAGCCGCCGACGAACCACGCCCGCTCCTCCTCGGCCAGCGCGAGGTTCGCCGCGTTCAGCGCCGCCGCCGGGTGCGGCAGCCAGAACCGGAACTGGTGGGTGTGCGGTGGCGTCGGGTGCACCCGGGCACCGGGCAGGGCACCCAGCGCCTCGGCCACCACCTTCGCGTGCCCCACGTGCCCGGGCAGGTCGGGCAGCTCCCGGGCCAGCCCGACGAGCGCGGCCAGCGCCGCCGGCCACTGCTGGAACAGCGTGCCGCCGTAGCGGTGCCGCCAGGCGCGGGCGTAGCGGGCCAGCTCCGCGTCCCCGGCCAGCGCCGCCCCGGAGTGGCCGCCGAGCGACTTGTAGAACGAGACGTACGTGCTGTCGGCCAGCGCCGCGACCTCGGCCGTCGAGTGGCCGAGGTGGACTGTCGACTCCCAGAGCCGGGCGCCGTCGAGGTGGACCCGGGCGCCCCGGGCCCGGGCCGCCGCGACGACGGCGACCAACTCGTCCCAGGTCGGCAGCACGAACCCGGCGTCCCGCAGCGGCAGCTCCAGCAGGAGCGTGCCGATCGGTTCGTCGAGCGCGGCGACCTCGGCGGCGGTGGGATTGCGCGGAGCGGTCGTCGTGTGGACCGCGCGGACGCCGGCGAGCAGCGCGTACGCGTCACGTTCGTGCACCAGCGGGTGGCTGAGCGGGTGCAGCCCGACCCCGGCCCGGCCGGTCAGCTCCGCACCGTGCCGCATCGCCACCTGCTGCGCCATCGTGCCGGAGGGGAAGAACACGGCCGCCTCCGCGCCGAGCAGCTCGGCGACCCGCAGCTCCAGCTCCGCCACCGGCCCGCCCTCGCCGTAGAGGTCGGGCAGGTCGTCACCGGCCACCTCCCCGAGCGCGGCGAGCTGCTCCCGCACCGACGTCGGACGTACGCCGGAGAGCATCGTGTCGCTGCCACGCTGGGCGGCGAGCCGCCGCAGCCGCTCGGCGTGGCCGTCGCTCATCCGTCCTCCCGGAGCCGGCGCAGCCGGGTCACCGCCTCGGCGAGCACCTCCGGCCGCTTGCAGAACGCGAACCGGACGAGCCGGCGGCCCGCCTCCGCGTCGTCGTAGAAGACCTGCGTCGGCACCCCCACCACGCCGCAGCGTTCCGGCAGGGACCGGCAGAACTCCACCCCGTCCCGACCGCCGAGCGGACCGACGTCGGCGGTGACGAAGTAGGTCCCCTCGGGCGCGAGCACACCGAAACCGGCGTCGGCGAGCCCGGCGACCAACTGGTCCCGCCGGCGTTGCAGGTCGTCCCGGAACCCGGTGAAGTAGGCGTCGGGCAGGCCGAGGGCCACCGCCACGGCCGGCTGGAGCGGGCCGGCGTTGACGAACGTGAGGAACTGCTTCACCCGCAGCACCGCCGCGACCAGCGCCGCCGGCCCGCTCACCCAACCGACCTTCCAGCCGGTGCAGGAGAACGTCTTGCCGGCCGAGGAGATGCGCAGCGTCCGTTCCCGCATGCCCGGCAACCCGGCCAGCGGCACGTGCGGCCCGGCGGCGTCGGTGAAGACGAGATGTTCGTAGACCTCGTCGGTCACCGCGTACACCCCGTGCTCCCGGCACAGCGCGGCGACCAGGGCCAGCTCGTCGGCGGTGAAGACCTTGCCGGTCGGGTTGTGCGGCGAGTTCAGCAGCACCAGCCGGGTCCGCCCGCCGAACGCCGCCCGCAGCTCGGCCGGGTCGAAGCCGTACCGGCCGTCGGCTCCCGGCCGCAGCGTCACCGGGCGGCGGACCGCGCCGGCGAGCGCGATCGAGGCGGCGTACGAGTCGTAGTACGGCTCGAAGCAGACCACCTCGTCACCCGGCTCGCAGAGGGCGAGGATGCTCGCGGCGACCGCTTCGGTGGCGCCGGCGGTCACCACGATCTCGCCGTCCGGGTCGTACTCCAGGTCCCAGAACCGGCGCTGGTGGGCCGCGACGGCCGCGCGCAGCGCCGGGATCCCCGGGCCCGGCGGGTACTGGTTGTGGCCACCCCGCAGCGCCTCGGCGGCGGCGGCGAGCATCTCCGGCGGGCCGTCGGTGTCCGGGAAGCCCTGCCCGAGGTTGACCGCGCCGGTGCGCACGGCCAGCGCCGACATCTCGGCGAAGATGGTGGTGCCGAACGGCCGCATCCGGGCCACCAGCGGATCGGTCGTCGTCACGGCGGCCAGCCTACGGCCCACCGCCGACGCGTCACCAGCCGAAGCAGGTCGCACCCCACCGGCCGGAGTCGCGGTACACCTCCCTGCCGTCGACGGTGATCCGGCAGGTCACGTCGCCGGGATCGGGGCCGGCCGGGGTCGCGGTGACCTGCACCCGTTCGCGGTTGTTCGCGGTCAACCGCAGGCGCCAGGGCGAGGCCACGTCGTCGAGGTGGAGCAGGTTCTCGCCCGCGTCGTAGAACTGCACGTCCACCGGACCGGCCGCGGTCACCTCGTAGACGACGGTGAACCGCCCGGGCCCACCTGACGGCGTGGTCACCGGCACCGCGGGGGCCGGCTCGTCGCTGATCCCGTCCGGATCGTCGAGGTACGGGTCGTCGAGGTACGGATCGCCGTAGGGCTCCCCGGACGAGGTCGAGTCGTCCACGAACGCCCCGAGCACGCCCAGGCCGACGCAGCCGCAGAAGGCCAGCACCAGCGCGGCCACCACGGTGACCACCAACCCGACCGCCCAGCGGCCGCCGGACCGGCGCGGGGCCCCGCCGGGATACGCGTACGGCGGCGGGTACGGCCCGGGTGGGTACGCCCCCGGCGGAGGGGCGGCCGGTGGGTAGGCGGCGGGCGGATAGGCGGCGGGCGGGTAGGCGGCGGGCGGCCAGCCGGGCGGGTTCGGGC
>NZ_CADEAU010000592.1 GCF_902825405.1 Micromonospora maritima
GGCCCGGGCCGCCGCCGAGCTGCTGGCCGGCGCCCGCTGACTCCCGGCCCGACCGGGCGGGGAGGTCCCCCGGTCGGGCCGGGCCTCAGGCCGCGTCGACGACCAGGTCGGCGTAGTCGGGATGCCGCTCGATGAAGGCGGCCATGAACGGGCACCGGGGCACCACCCGGCCGCCCCGGGCCCGGACCTGGTCCAGCGTGCCCTTCATCAGCGCCGCGCCCACGCCCTGCCCCTGGAAGCGGTCGTCGACCTCGGTGTGCGTGAAGACCAGCACCTCACCCCGGGGCAGGTACGCGGTGAACCCGGCCAGCGCGTCGTCGACCAGGATCTCGAAGCGGTGCTTGGCGGCGTTCTCCTCGACCAGATAGCTCACCGGACCATTGTCCCCTCGGAGTCGGCCAGCCGGTCCAGTTCGGCCAGCAGCCGGTCCACCTCGTCCACCGTGTTGTAGTGGTAGACGCTGGCCCGCACCGCGCCGCCGGAGTCACGCAGGCCCATGGTCCGGAAGTACTCGTAGGCGTAGTAGTCGCCGGAGGACAAACAGATGCCGGCCTCGCCCAACGCCGCCGCGGTCCGCGCCGGGGCCTGTCCGGCGACCCGGAACGACACCGTGGGGCAGCGCCGGGCCGGCGCGCCGTAGACGGTCACGAAGGAGCGCGCGGCCAGCCCGGCGAGCAGCCGGTCGAAGACCGCCTCCTCGTGCGCCTGGGCGGCGGCCAGGCCGGCGCGTACCCGCTCCCGCCGGTCGCCGCCGGCGGTCGGGTCGAGCGACGCCAGGTGGTCCACCGCCGCGGTCACGCCGGCCAGCAGCGGGAAGCTGGGCGTGCCGTACTCGAACCGGTCGGGGACCGCGTCGGCCGACGGGATCAGCTTCGCCGGGTGCAGCGACTCCCAGCGGGCCGGGTCGGCGACCATCGCCGCCAGGTGCGGCCCGGACCACTTGTACGCGCTGGTGACCAGGAAGTCCGCGCCGACCGAGGCCAGGTCGGTGGGGCCGTGCGGGACCGAGTGCACCCCGTCCACGCAGACCAGCGCGCCGGCCGCGTGCGCGGTCTTGGCGATCGCGGCCACGTCCGGCGCGGTGCCCGTCGCGTTGCTGCCGGCGGTCACCGCGACCAGCCGGGTCCGGTCGGTGACCAGGTCGGCGTACTGGCCGGCGGGCAGCTCGGCGGTGTCCGGGTCGAACTCGGCCCAGCGCACCGTCGCCCCGGCCGCCTCGGCGGCGGCCTGCCAGTCCGACAGCGCCGCCACCCGGGGGCGTACGGTGGCGGCCCGTACGTGGTCCACGGCGACCCGGCGGGCGATGGTGAAGACCCAGGTGCGCGCGGAGGAGCGGCCGGCGAACCCGGGCAGGCTGCGCAGCGCGCGCAGGAACGTCTCCTGGGCGAGGTCGTCGGCCTCGGCCGGGCCGGCGAGGTGGGCGAGGAACCGCCATACCGGGCCCTGCAACGCCCGGACGAACGCGGCGGCGGCCTGCTGGTCGCCCCTACCGGCGCGGTGCGCCCAGCGGGTGACCTGCTCGTCGTCGGTGTCCGGGCTCATCCGCGGCCGGCCCGCCGGCCCGAGGTGGTCATGCCCGGCGGTACGGATGCCGGCCCCGCTCGGTTCATCCCTGGCGTCCTTCCTGCCACCTCGCCGCCGACCCGACGATCGGTGACCCCGCTGTTGGTCGGCCGGAGGGCGGGCAAAGTTCCCGACGCGCCGTCAGTCGTCGACGGAGACCGTCACCGGCCCGACCCGCAGGACGCCGTCGGTGAGCGGTTCGCACCGGACGCCGCCCCGGCGGCGCATCGCCTTCCAGGTGCCCGGCGCGACCACTACGTCGAGCCAGGCGCACGGCGGGGCGGCGCGGTGCACCCGCAGGCTGACCGGGCCGTCGCCGGAGTCCAGGGTCAGCACCCGACCGACCAGCTCGTCCACCGCGATGCCGCTGGTCAGCACGTTGCGCCGGAGCTGGGTGAGATCGGCGCCGGCCGGCAGCGACTCCTGCGCGATCAGTGTGACGCTCGCGGCGCGGTGCGCTGGCCGGCCGAAGTAGCGGTCGCCGACGATGCCCAGGCCGGACCGGATCCGCACCTGCTCGACCAGTTCTCCCGGCGGCGCCGGGGCGGGCCCGTCCGAGGGGCGGCCCACGTACCGGTGCACCGGCGAGGCCAGCAACTGGAGGATCCGGGGCATGGCCCGATTCTAGGCACGGGCATACCGCTACCAAAGCGGACGATAGCCACGCTCACGTATCCGCAGGTCAGCGCGACACGTTGTACCGGGCGTGACGGCGAGACAACCCGGAGCTGCCGAGTCCCACCTGGGACGCCGGCTGGCCTGGGCGCGGCGCGAGAACGAGCGGCGGCGCCGGGCGTACGAGACGGCGGCGCGCGCCTGGCGGCGCCGGGCGGAGCACCTCGACCGGCTGCGGATCGAGGCGGACACGTTCCACGGGTGCGCCCTGCCCGACACGGCGCTGCCGGTGCCGCTGCACGACGGCGAGGTCGTCTACCGCATCCTGCCCGCCGTCGAGCTGGTCGAGGCCACCGCCCGGCACCTGCCCGGGCTGCCCGTGCCCGACCTGCCGTTGGCCGGCCGACTGGACCCGGCCGACGGTCCCCTGCCGGCCGGGCTGCGCGTGGTCGACAACGGCGCCGCCGTGGTGACCGACCGCCGGGTGGCCTTCGTCGGGCGCGACGGGCACCACGACTGGCCCCTGCGGGACCTGCGCGGGCCCGCGCACCATCCCGACCGTCCGGTCACCCTGCTGCACCACGTCGACGGCGGGACGCCGTCCGGGCTGCGGATGCCGGCGGCCGGCGCGCCGAACGCCCGGTTCTACCTCACCCTCGCCCACGCCGAGGCGACCGGGGCACGGGACGTCGTCGTCGCCGACGTGGAGGCGCTGGCCGTCGCCCACCGGGCCGCACGGCCACGCCCACCCCGTCCGCTCGGCCCAGCGGACGCACCTGTCGAGCGGACGCGCCCGCAACGGCTGGTCGCGGCCGGGGTCGCCG
>NZ_CADEAU010000593.1 GCF_902825405.1 Micromonospora maritima
GCCAGCCCGTACCGCCACCGCCGTCGCGGTGCCGGCCCGGCGAGGCGGGCGCGGACCCGGCCGGTCACGTCCGGCGACCGCTCCGGCTCCAGCCAGGCGGCCAGCTCGCGCAGCTCCCGCTCCAGGTCATCCACGGCGCACCACCTCACGGTCGAGCAGGCCGCGCAGCTTCGCCAGCGCCCGGTGGGTCCGCGACTTCACCGTGCCCCGGGGCAGCCCCAGCACGGTCACGGTCTCCTCCTCGCCGAGGTCGAGCAGGTAGCGGCAGACGATCACCTCGCGGTCACGCGCCGGCAGGCGGCGCAGCGCGTCCACCAGCGCGGCCCGGCGCTCGGCGGCGAGGACCGCGCCGAGGCCGTCGTCGGTGGTGACGTCCGTCGTCGGGCCGGCGGTCGCCGCGCGCAGCGTCAGCCCGTCCCGCCGGGTACGCGACCGGTGCAGGTTCCGGCTCTCGTTCGCCACGATGGCCAGCAGCCAGGACCGGAACGACGCCTCGCCCCGGAACCGGGACAGTTTCCGGTACGCCTTCACGAACGCCTCCTGGACCACGTCCTCGGCGTCCGGGCCGGCTCCGAGCAGCACCGCGGTCCGGTACGCGGACGCGGTGTGCCGGGCGACCAGGAGGTCGTACGCCTCCCGGTCACCGGCGCGTACGCGGGTGACGATCTCGTCGTCGTCCAGGGCGACCTCCAGCTCGGTCACCTCCATGACACCGCGTGCGCCGCCCGGGTTCCACCGGAGTTTGACCGGTGGCCCCGGCGGAAAGAGAGGCGGGATGAGCTGGGCCAGGAGAGCCGTACCCGCCGCCGTCGCCGCCGTGGCCGCGATCGCCGCGCGCGACCTGCTGCAACGCGACCACGCGCTGCGGCGCAACTTCCCCGTCCTCGCGCACGCCCGCTACCTGATCGAGTCGATCGGGCCGGAGCTGCGCCAGTACGTCGTGGCCGGCAACGACGAGGAGCGGCCCTTCACCCGCGACCAGCGGCGCTGGGTGTACGCCTCGGCGAAGCAGGAGAACAACTACTTCGGGTTCGGCACCGACAACGACATCGAGCACACCGCCGGCTACCCGATCATCAAGCACCGGACGTTCGGCCGGGCGGTGCCACCGTCCGCCCCGGGCGCCGGGCACGACGTGACGCTGCCCTGCGCCAAGGTGCTGGGCGCGGCGCGCGGCCGGCCGGGCGCCTTCCGGCCGGAGTCGGTGGTCAACATCTCCGGGATGAGCTTCGGGTCGCTCTCCGCCAACGCGGTGCAGGCGCTCAACCGGGGCGCCGCACTGGCCGGCTGCCTGCAGAACACCGGCGAGGGCGGCCTGTCGCCCCACCACCGCCAGGGCGGTGAGCTGGTCTTCCAGCTCGGCACCGCCTACTTCGGCTGCCGGGACGAACGCGGCCGGTTCAGCCTGGAGCGGCTCAAGGACCTGGTCGCCGGCGCGCCCGTGCGGGCGCTGGAGATCAAGCTCAGCCAGGGCGCGAAACCCAGTCTGGGCGGCCTGCTGCCGGCGGCGAAGGTCTCCGCCGAGATCGCCGCCACCCGGGGCGTCCCGGAGGGCCGGGACTGCGTCAGCCCGTCCCGGCACGCCGAGTTCTCCGACTGCGACAGCCTGCTGGACTGGGTGGAGCTGCTCGCCGCCGAGACCGGGCTGCCGGTCGGCATCAAGTCCGCCGTCGGCGACCTGGGCTTCTGGGAGGAGCTGACCGCGCTGATGCGGGACACCGGCCGGGGCGTGGACTTCGTGACCGTCGACGGCGGCGAGGGTGGCACCGGCGCCGCCCCGCTGATCTTCAGCGACTCGGTCTCGTTGCCGTTCCAGCAGGGCTTCTCCCGGGTCTACCGGACCTTCGCCGAGCGCGACCTGCACGAGCAGGTGGTGTTCGTCGGCGCCGGCAAGCTCGGCCTGCCGGACAACGCGGTGGTGGCGTTCGCGCTCGGCGCCGACATGGTCAACGTCGGCCGGGAGGCGATGCTGGCGATCGGCTGCATCCAGGCCCAGAAGTGCCACACCGACACCTGCCCCACCGGCGTGGCCACCCAGAACGCCTGGCTGGCCCGGGGCCTGGACCCGGCCCGCAAGTCGGTGCGGGCCGCCAACTACATCCGTACCCTGCGTCGCGACCTGGTCAAGGTCGCGGAGGCGTGCGGCGTCGAACACCCCGGTCTGATCGGCACCGACGCCGTCGAGATCCTCGACGGCCGCACCGCCTCCACGCCGCTGGACCAGGTGTACGGCTACCGGCCGGAGTGGGGGCTGCCGTCGGCGGCCGACCGGGCGGAGATCGTCCGGCTGATGACCGCCGAGGCGCCTCGCGGCGGCAGCGCGCCCCCCTCCCCCACCGCCGTCGGGTGATCGGACGCGAGGTCAGAGCACGCCGGTGAGCCGCCCCCGCCAGTCGGCCAGGATCGCGCCCGGATCGGTGTCCAGCACCCGCTCCAGCACGGTGGCGTAGACGTCCCGGAAGTCGGTGGTGTACTTCAGGTCGCCGTCGTCGAGGTCGGTCAGGCTGGGCGGCTCGCCGTACAGGCCGCCGTCGACAGGCGCGCCGAGCAGCAGCACGTCGGAGGCGGTGCCGTGGTCGGTGCCGTCGGAGGCGTTGGCCCGTACCCGGCGGCCGAACTCCGAGTAGACCGCCACCACCACCTTCTGCCCGGCGTCGGTGCGGGCCATCCGGTCGGCGAAGCGGCTCAACGCGCCGTCGAGCTGCCCGAGCAGCACCTGCTGGAGCTGCTTCTCGTCGGCGTGGGTGTCGAAGCCGCCGAGCGAGACGGAGAAGACGCGCGTGGTCACGCCGGCCTCGACGCACCGGGCGACCAGGTCGAGCTGCGCGTCGAGGGAGGCGCGGGCGCCACCGGTGGCGGTGGCGGGCGCGGTCTCCCCATCGTCCTCGGCCTCCTCTCCCGCCGGCGTGGCGCGCACCTGACCGACCATCGCGTCCACCGCGCGCAGGTCGGCGAAGCAGGCCGCGGCGCGGGCCCGGGCGGGCGAGTCGTCC
>NZ_CADEAU010000594.1 GCF_902825405.1 Micromonospora maritima
GGAGAGCAGGCCCAGGACGGTGGCCGTGGCGACCGCGGTGAGCGCGGCGGGCACCAGGCCGCGGGCGACCCGGGCGAGCGGCGGCGCGTCGGCGACCGGCAGCCGGAGCGTGAGGAAGGTCGCACCGTGCAGCGCGACAAGCGCCAGCAGGGTCAGCGCGGCGGCGGCCACGAACGGCGTGACGAGGTGACCGGTGCCGGCCACGTGGCCGTCGGTGGTCAGTGGCACCCCCTGGAGCAGCCCGCCGAGCAGGGCGCCCCAGCCGAGCGCGGCCAGCACGCTGCCGACCACCACCACCCGGTCCCAGCCGGCGCGGGCGGACCCGGCGACCGGCCGGCTGCGCAGCTGTACCCCGGCGGTCACCAGCACCACGCCGGCCAGCGCGCCGAGCACGGCCGGGTAGAAGCCGGAGAGCAGCTCTCCCTCCAGCGTGGGGAAGGCGCCGAACAGGATGCCGACGGCGGCGACCAGCCAGACCTCGTTGCCGAGGAAGAACGGCCCCACGGCGGTGAGCGTCCCGCGGCGGGCGCTCTGGTCCGCGCGCCGGGCGAGCAGCAGGCCGACGCCGTAGTCGTAGCCGCCGAGCACCAGGTAGGTGGCGAAGAAGAGGCCGAGCAGGGCGTACCAGGCGAGTTCCACGGCGGGCTCCTCAGGCGAACACGGGGTGGTGGTCGGGGTCGGTGTCGGGCGCGGGCGGGCGGCCCAGGGCGGGATCGAGCGCGCCCCGGGCGGCGTGCCGGGCCAGCAGCGTCCAGTTGGTGACCGCGAGCGTGCCGAGCAGCAGGCTGAAGCCGATCAGCGAGGTGAGCATGAGCCCGGGCGACACCGGCGAGACGGCCTGCGCGGTGGGCAGCAACCCGTACGCCGCCCAGGGCTGGCGGCCCACCTCGCGGGCGATCCAGCCGAGCAGCACGGCCACGAAGGGCAGCGGCAGGCCGAGCAGGACCAGCCAGAGCGGGAACCGCAGCCGGATGATCCAGTCGCGCCAGAGCAGCGGGACCAGGAGCCAGACGCAGCCCAGCGCGAAGCCGATCAGGATCATGAAGCCGAGCCCGACGCTGGACAGCACCGGCGGGTCCCAGTCGCCGGGGCCGAACCGGGCGGTCCAGTCGGCGACCGTCGCGTCCCGGTCCGGCCCGCCGCCGAACTTGGTGGGCTGGAGCTGCCCGACCGGGCCGAACTGGGCGAAGCCGAAGCCCTGGAGCGCGGTCACCGCGAGCGCCGCGGTGACCAGGCCGAGGCGCAGCGAGGTGCGGAACAGCGCGAGGTCGGGGGTACGCCGGAGCAGGTGCCAGGCGCTGACGGCGGCCATCAGCAGGCCGCCGGTGACCAGGCCGGCCGAGACGACGTGGCCGAACGCGAAGCCGAACGTGGGGTTGGTGACAAGCGCGCCGAAGTCGGTGAGGTGGGCGATGCCGTCGCGGACCTCGAAGCCGACCGGGTTCTGGAGCCAGGCGTTCGCCACCATGATCCAGAAGGCCGAGGCGTACGCGGTGAGCGCGACGCCCCACAGCAGCGCCAGGTGCACGCCGCGCCGCAGCCGGTGCCACCCGAAGATCCACATGCCGAGGAACGTGGACTCCAGGAAGAACGCGACGAGCGTCTCGATGGCCAGCGGCGCGCCGAACACGTTGCCCACGTAGCGGGAGAGGCCGCTCCAGTTCAGCCCGAACTGGAACTCCATCACGATGCCGGTGGCGATGCCGAGCACATAGTTGATCACGTAGAGCTGGCCCCAGAACCGGGTCAGTCGCTCGTACACCGGCTTGCCGGTCAGGTAGCCGGCCGTCTGCAACCCGACCAGGAGAGTGACCAGGCCGAGCGTGACCGCCACGAACAGGAAGTGGATCGAGGTGGTGGTGGCGAACTGCAGGCGGGCGAGGAGCAGGGGGTCCATGGTCGCGTCTCCCCACGGGTTGGCTCGCTTGTCGTAGGAACCCTACACGTAGCTTGGCTACCTATTGGGTCGCTCGGCACCCGGAGAAGTCCCGTAGGGGAAGGCTCAGCTCAGGAAGAGGGAGACCGGCAGGAAGACGAGCGTGCCGGCGACGGCCAGCGCGGTCGCGCCGAGCACCCGCGGCGGGCGGTCCGCGACCAGCAGCCGCTGCACCCGTACGTCGAGGTCACGGTCGCCCAGACCGAGCGTGCCGGCCGGCGTGACCCGGTGACCGGCGGCGGCGAACCGGCGCAGCGCGCCGGCCAGCGGCTCGCCGGCGTGCAGCTCCCGGGCCTTGTCGTCGGCGCGCATCTCGACCAGCAGGGCCACCCGCTCGTGCGCGTCGCGCACCCAGCGGAACCAGGGCAGGGCCCGGCAGAGCGCGGTGAACGGCAGCACCACCAGGTCGTGCCGCTCCTGGGCGTGCGCCCGCTCGTGGGTCAGCACCGCCGCCAGCTCGGCCGGGTCGAGCAGGTCGACCGTGCCGGCGCTCACCACCACCCGGGGCTTCACCCCGGGCAGGCAGTAGGCCGCCGCGCTCGGGTGGTCGAGCACCAGCGCGCCGGGGACCGTCGGGTCGCGCCGGGCGACCAGGCTGAGCAGCTCGCGGTGCCGGCGCTGGGCGCGGACCGCGCCGTGCACGCTGCGCACGGTCGTGGTGAGCAGCACCGCACCGATGCCGAAACCGACCCCGACCAGGCCGAGGTGCGCCGCGCCCACACCGGCCGGCAGCGTGCCGTGGGCCAGGTCGTCGGCGAGCGCCAGCAGCGCGCTCCCGGTGGGCTGCTCGTAGGCGGCGAGACCGACCGCCATCGGCAACCCCATGGCGGAGAGCCCGAGCGCCAACCCGACCGCCTGCCAGCAGACGATCGCCACCCGGGGCGCCCGCCACGTCCAGCGCGCGGTGGCGAGGACCTGCGCGGTCAGCCAGCAGGCCAGGATGGTCGCGGCGAAGTGCACGGCGTACGCCACGGCGGCGGCCCTACCGGTCCGTCGCCTCGTCGAGCGCCGGCCCGGCGGGCCGCGGAGCCTCGACGCGGTCGGTCAGCCCG
>NZ_CADEAU010000595.1 GCF_902825405.1 Micromonospora maritima
ATCGGGCCCGACCTCCAGGAACGTGCCGACACCCAGGTCGTGCAGCGTGGCCACCCCGTCGGCGAAACGCACCGCCTCCCGCACGTGCCGCACCCAGTACTCCGGGCCCGCGATCTCCACCGGGTCCGCCAAGCGGCCGGACAGGTTGGACACGATCGGCAGCGTCGGGGCGCGCCAGTCCAGGCCGGCGATCGCGGCTCGGAACTCATTCAGCATCGGTTCCATCAGACGCGAGTGGAACGCGTGACTCACCGCCAAGCGCTTCACCCGCCAACCCCGCGCGACGCACTCCCCCGCGACCCGGTCCAGGTCACCGACCGCGCCGGACAGGACCACGGACGCCGGGCCGTTCACCGCCGCCACGTCCACGCCGCCACCCGTGCCGCCCACGACCGGCTGCGCGCCGGCACCCTTGGTTCCCCGCGGAGGGCCGCCCGCCTGCACCGTGGCGTCACCGGACCGTAGAAGCGCGCGAACCTGCTCCTCCGACGCACCCACCGCCAGCATCCCGCCACCGGCCGGCAACGCCTGCATCAACGCACCCCGCGCCGCCACCAACGCCACGGCGTCGTCCAGCGACAACACCCCCGCCACATGCGCGGCGGTCACCTCACCGATCGAATGCCCCGCGAGATAGTCGACCCGCACACCCCACGACGACAACAACTCCCACAACGCCACCTCGACCGCGAACAACCCCGCCTGCGCGTAGACCGTCCGGTCCAACAGGTCCCCGCCGTCGAACACCACCTCCCGCAACGGGCGATCCAGGCGACCCTCGAACGCCGCGCACACCCGATCGAACGCGTCCGCGAACACCGGAAACGCCGCGTACAGCTCCCGGCCCATGCCGGCACGCTGCGAACCCTGACCGGTGAACACCACCGCCCGCCGACCCGACATGACCTCGCCGGTCACCAGACCGGCAGCCGTCGCACCCTCGGCCAGCGCCGACAGGCCGGCCAGCAGCGCGTCCCGGTCCGCGCCGAGCACGGCGGCGCGGTGTTCCATCGCGGTGCGGGTGGCGAGCAGGGACCAGCCGACCTCGGCCGGCGGGAGGTCGGCGTTCACCCGGAGGTGGTCGGCCAGCCGGGCGGCCTGGTCCGCGAGGGCGGGGGCCGTCCGGGCCGAGAGCAGCCATGGCGTGACGGGGAACGCATCCGCCTCAGTCGGCGTCGGCCGGGGCACGGTCGGCTCGGGCGCTTCCAGGATCACGTGGGCGTTGGTGCCGGAGATGCCGAACGACGACACCGCCGCCCGCCGAGGACGGTCCACCGCCGGCCACGGCCGCGCCGACGTGACCAGCTCCACCGCACCGGCCGACCAGTCCACCTTCGACGACGGCGCGTCCACGTGCAGCGTCGGCGGCACCACCCCGTGCCGCATCGCGAGGACCATCTTGATCAGTCCGGCGACACCGGCGGCGGCCTGGGTGTGGCCGATGTTCGACTTCACCGAGCCGAGCAGCAGCGGCGTGTCCCGGTCCTGCCCGTACGTGGCCAGCACCGCCTGCGCCTCGATCGGATCACCCAACCTGGTGCCGGTGCCGTGCGCCTCCACCACGTCCACCTCGGACGGGGACATCCCGGCGTTGCCCAGCGCCGCGCGGATGACGCGCTGCTGCGCCGGCCCGTTCGGCGCGGTCAGCCCGTTAGACGCCCCGTCCTGGTTGACCGCCGAGCCGCGTACCACGGCGAGGATCCGCCGGCCGTCGCGGCGGGCGTCGGAGAGTCGCTGCACCAGCAGCACGCCGACGCCCTCACCCCAGCCGGTGCCGTCCGCACCCTCGGCGAACGACCGGCAGCGCCCGTCGGCGGCGAGGCCACCCTGCCGGGAGAACTCGACGAACGCGCCGGGGGTCGCCATCACGGTCACGCCGCCGGCGAGGGCCAGGTCGCATTCCCCGGCGCGCAGCGACTGGGCGGCGAGGTGCAGCGCGACGAGCGACGAGGAGCAGGCGGTGTCGACGGTGACCGCCGGGCCTTCGAAGCCGAACGCGTACGACACGCGGCCGGACAGCACGCTGGCGGAGGCACCGGTGGCGCCGTATCCGGCGAGGTGTTCGCCCCCGTACCGGATGAGGTGGTCGAAGTCCTGCCCGTTCGTGCCGGCGAAGACACCGACCCGCTGGCCGGCCAGGCCGGCCGGGTCGATCCGGGCGTCCTCGATCGCCGCCCAGGCCGTCTCCAGCAGCAGCCGCTGCTGCGGGTCCATGGCGATCGCCTCGCGGGGCGAGATGCCGAAGAAGTGGGCGTCGAACGCGGCGGCGTCGGCCAGGAAGGCACCGCGTGTCACGTCGGGCGGCAGCGTCGTCAGGTCCCAGTGCCTGTCGGTCGGCAGGTCGGACATGGTGTCGACGCCGTCGGCGAGCAGTCGCCAGAACGCATCCGGGGAGTCCGCCCCGCCGGGGAAGCGGCACGCCACACCGACGACGGCGATCGGGTCGTCGTCGACGGGACGTACCGGCGCGTCGGTGGTAGCGGTCGACCCGCCGGACAGTTCGGTGCCGAGGTGGGCGGCCAGGGCCTCGGGGTTGGGATGGTCGAAGGCGAGCGTGGCCGGCAGGGTGAGGCCGGTGGCGGCGGCGAGCCGGTTGCGCAGTTCGACGGCGCTCAGCGAGGTGAAGCCGAGGTCGCGGAACGCGCGCCGAGGCGGCACCGCGTCGGCGTCGGCGTGGCCGAGCACCGCGGCGATCTCGGCGCGGACCAGTTCGCCGAGCGCGTCCCGCCGCTCGACGGGGGTGAGCGTGGCGAGCCGTCCACGCAGCGCGGTGGCCCGGTCGGTCCCGGCGACGGCGGGCGCGGTCAGCAGGTCGCGGATCAGCGGGTCGGGTCGGGGGCCGGCGGTGGCGGCGATCCGGTCCCAGTCGGCGTCGGCGACGACGACGTGGGTCTCGTCCCGGTCCAGCGCCCGGTGCAGGGCGCGGACGGCGCGGTCGGGGTGCATGGCCCGGACGCCGCCGCGCGAG
>NZ_CADEAU010000596.1 GCF_902825405.1 Micromonospora maritima
CCCGTCCGCCCAGGCCCACGGCGGCGGCTGGCCGCCGTCGCCGGCGGGGCCGTCGTAACCCCGGGGCCGGGGCCCGGGAGCCGGCATGTCGGGGGTGGTGGTCCCGTCGGGGGTACGCCGAAGGCCGCGCAACGCCGCGCGGAGCGTGTCGAGCAGCTCGCCGAGCTTGGACAGGATCGGCCGGAGCCGGCTGACGCTGCGGGCCAACGCCGTGAGCAGCCCGGCCACCTTCGCCGCCCACTTGGCGACGAGCGCGGAGACCTGCGCCGCGACGAGCGGGGTCGCCACGCCCAGGGTGAGGGCCTCCTCGGCGAGCCACTGCCAGAGCCGGACGGCGAGGATCGAGACGAAGTCGGCGATCAGGTCCCGGACCAGCTCCCGGACCAGGGCCACCAGCAGTCCCGCGCCCTCGACGACGGTGCCGATCAGATTCGAGGCGTCCGACAGGCCGGTGAGGTGACGTACGTGCTGGTCGCTGTAACGGCGGTACGCCTCGGAGGCGGGGCCCGTCCAGGTGGCGATCTCGGTGCGCACCGCCTCGGACAGGGCGGTGGCCTGGCCGGCGACGTGCCGGGAGACGTTGTGCCAGGTCTGGGCGTACGCGGTGATCTGGTCCGGATCGCCGGCCAGCCAGTCCAGCGCGTCGGAGAGGGGCTTGACGTGCTCGATCAGCCAGGCGACGCCCCAGGAGACGACCGACCCGATCGGGTCGACGCAGGTCGCCAGCACCTCCAGGGACGTCCCGACGCCGCCGATCGTCGAATCGATCCAGGAGCCGTTCTCGATGCCGTTGCGCAGGTCGACGAGGCTCTCGACGATGCCGATGCCGCTGTAGTCGGTGGTGGTGTCCTGCCGAGCCGCGACCAGCGGGTTCGCCGCCGCCGCGGTGCTCACCTCTGCATCCGGTGGAAGAGGGCGGAGACCGTCCCGTCGGTCTCGTGGTAGGCGGCCACCGTGGTGTCGAGCGCACCGGCCGCGCTGTGCAACGCCTCCTGTGCGGCCGCGAGCGCGTCCACCGCCGGACCCTGGAGGAAGTCGAGCAGGAAGGGGATCGCCCGGCAGACGGGGATCTGCCCGTACGCCTCGGCGCCCATCCGGACGTGCGTGCCCGCGTCGTGCGCCGTGGCGATCTCCCCGGCGATCCGGTCGATCGAGCGGGCGTGCCCGGTCAGCGCCGTCGCGGTGACCTCGAAACCGCGTGCCTCAGCGCCCATGGCCGCTCCAGCCCGCGTACCCCGGATCGTCCTCCTCGGGCACCTCCGGGAAGCGCGTCGCGTAGCTGCCGACGACGGCGCGGGCGGTCTCGGAGTCCGCGCCGACGGTGCCGGCGGCGGCGTCGGCGACCTGCGCCGCCAGTCGGCCCTGCGCCCGCCGCATCACGGCCAGCACCGTGGCGGCGATCTCGTCCGGCCGCCAGCGCAGCACCCGGTCGTCGAGCCGCAGGTCGGTCATGGCCCCGGACGCGGCGACGGTCACCCGGACCGCGCCCTGCGCGCCCTCGGCCGTCGCCGACATCGCCGCCACCTCGTCGGACAACGCCTTGGCCTGGGCGGCGCGTTCGGAGATGCCCGCCGCCCAGGACGCCACGAACCGATCGGTCGAGGCGGCGAAGTCGCCCATGGGAAAACCCGCCATCAGACCTCCCCCGTGTGACGGCCCTCGGCCGCCTCCGGGAAGCACCCGCTGCGGCACGGTCGACATACGGTACGACATCCCCCTCCACCGTGGAGTCCCGCGTGGGGGCGGCCGCTGCACCGGGCCGCGGCTCCGGCGCGCGACGGGCCCGGACCCTGCCGACGGGCGGGCCGGCGGCGGCGTCGCCCGTTAGGGTGGGACGCGGCATACCGGGGAGGGAACGTGGTCAAGCGCTGGGGACCTGCCGGGCTGGTGCTCGGGCTCGCCCTGCTGGCGGCCGGGTGCGGCAGCGATCCGTCGCTGACCGGCACGTGGATCATGGCGGAGAACCAGTCCCGCACCATGACCGTGCGCGACGACGGTTCCGTCTCGGCGAACATCGACGTCTCCTGCACCGGCACCACGAAGGACCAGGGCGACCGGGAATACCGGCTCGAACTCGACTGCGGCGTCACCAAGATCTCGGCCGACGGGGTTCTGAGCGAGGACGGCAAGACCCTCACGGTCAAGGACCCGAGCACCGGTCAGGAAGCGGTCTGGAACCGCAAGTGACCCGTCGGGGAGGTCACGTCCCGCACTCCCCGTGACGCTGCCCGGCGGTCGGCGCGCGGGGGCTGCGGCGCCTCGATGCCGCACGCTACGGTGCCAGGCGTGCCCGGCGGTCCGGCCGCCGCCGGCACGGGCGGTCACAGCATCTCGGTCGCGGCGGAGGCGGACAGGTGGCGGTTTCGGAGATCGCGGGCAGCGTCGTGCAGCTCGTCGCGGCGATCGTGGAGTACCGGCGGTTCCTGGCCGAGCAGCAGCAGCGACAGCAGATGCAGCAGCGTGAGGTGACCGAGCGACAGCTCGAGTTCGCGCAGTCCGTCGGCGACCGGGAGTTCGACGTCCGCAGTGAGTTGGCCGCGCAGGCCGGCCGGCTCGACCCGGACCGCACCCGGGAGGTGCACGACCAGCTCTACGCGCAGTACCGCCAGGACGCGGCGACCTGGGCCCGCGCGGCGGACCCGACGTGGTGGCAGCACGCCACCCAGGCCGACGTCGTCCAGGTGTGGCGCGCCTCCACCGCCTGGCAGGGTGTCGACCCGGCTGCCGACACGGCGCGTCGGGCCGCGGGTGAACGACTCGCCGAGAGCGGCGTACGCGTGCCGGTCCCGGGCGAACGCAGCCACGGGCCCGACGTGTTGTCGCGGGCGGTGCGCGAGGCCGCGGATCGGCAGGGGTCGGTGGCTGATCCTCGGGCGGCGCGAACGGCGACGGAACGTGCCGCGGCGGACGGCCGCGAGCCCGCGGACCGCTCGTCGCGCCGGCGGGAGACCGACGCGCGCCGGGCCG
>NZ_CADEAU010000597.1 GCF_902825405.1 Micromonospora maritima
ACCCGCCGGCCGGCGACGGCAAGCCCGCCGGCGACGCGGCCGGCGCGCAGGAGCGCAACCTCAAGGAGGCGGAGGCCGGTACGGGCGCCGACGGCGCCGACCCGGCGGACGCGAGCGGAACGGGGGTCCGGAAGTGACCACTCCTCGGCCGGAGACGTTGGCCAAGCTCACGCCGGTGCTCACCAAGCGCTGGCTGTCGCCGGACGCCTGGCGGCTCGGCACCTACGAGAAGCTGGACGGCTACGCCGCCCTGCGCAAGGCGCTCAAGGCGCACCCGGACGACCTGATCCAGCTGATCAAGGACTCCGGGCTGCGCGGCCGGGGCGGTGCGGGCTTCCCGACCGGTCTCAAGTGGGGCTTCATCCCGCAGGGCGACGGCAAGCCGCACTACCTCGTGGTGAACGCCGACGAGGGCGAGCCGGGCACCTGCAAGGACCTGCCGCTGATGACCCACGACCCGCACTCGCTGGTCGAGGGCGTGATCATCGCGTCGTACGCGATCCGGGCCAACCGGGCGTACATCTACATCCGCGGCGAGGCCGTGCACGCCGCCCGCCGGCTGCGCAGCGCGGTCGCCGAGGCGTACGCCAAGGGCTACCTCGGCCGGAACGTCCTCGGCTCGGGGTTCGACCTGGAGCTGGTGGTGCACTCCGGCGCCGGGGCGTACATCTGCGGTGAGGAGACCGCGCTGCTGGACTCGCTGGAGGGCTTCCGGGGCCAGCCCCGGCTGCGCCCGCCGTTCCCGGCGACCCACGGCCTGTACGCCAGCCCGACCGTGGTCAACAATGTCGGCACCATCGCCAGCGTGCCGTACATCGTGCTGGGCGGCGCGGACTGGTGGAAGACCATGGGCACGGAGAAGTCGTCCGGCCCGATGATCTACTCGCTCTCCGGCCGGATCGCCAACCCGGGACAGTACGAGTGCTCGATGGGCATCACGCTGCGCGAGCTGATCGAGCTGGCCGGCGGCATGAAGCCCGGGCACGAGCTGAAGTTCTGGACCCCGGGTGGCTCCTCGACGCCGCTGCTCACCGCCGAGCACCTGGACGTGCCGCTGGACTTCGAGGGGGTGGCGGCGGCCGGCTCGATCCTGGGCACCACGGCGACGCAGATCTTCTCCGACCAGGACTGCCCGGTCTACGCGACCTACCGGTGGCTGGAGTTCTACCACCACGAGTCGTGCGGCAAGTGCACCCCCTGCCGCGAGGGCAACTACTGGATGGTCCGGGTCTACCGGCGGATCCTGTCCGGCCAGGGCACCCACGAGGACCTGGACACCCTGCTCGACACCTGCGACAACATCCTCGGCCGCTCGTTCTGCGGTCTGGGTGACGGTGCGACCAGCTCGGTGACCTCGTCGCTGAAGTACTTCAAGCAGGACTACCTCGACTACATCGAGGGACGTACCGCTCCGAAGCTCTCCGACAAGTCTCTGGTTGGAGCCCACTGATGACCGACGTAGCCAAGCAGACCGAGACCGTCACGCTGACCATCGACGGCGTCGAGGTCACCGCGCCCAAGGGCGCGCTGCTGATCCGCGTCGCCGAGCAGCTGGGCACCGAGATCCCGCGCTTCTGCGACCACCCGCTGCTGGCCCCGGCCGGCGCCTGCCGGCAGTGCCTGGTGGAGGTGGAGGGCCAGCGCAAGCCGGTCGCCTCCTGCACCCAGACGGTCGCCGACGGCATGGTGGTGCGGACCCAGCTCACCTCCCCGGTCGCCAAGAAGGCCCAGGAGGGGGTGATGGAGCTGCTGCTCCTCAACCACCCGCTGGACTGCCCGATGTGCGACAAGGGCGGCGAGTGCCCGCTGCAGAACCAGGCCATGTCCACCGGCCGCACGGACTCGCGGTTCCACGAGCACAAGCGGGAGTACCCGAAGCCGCTGCCGATCAGCACCCAGGTGCTGCTCGACCGCGAGCGGTGCGTGCTCTGCCAGCGGTGCACCCGGTTCTCCGAGGAGATCGCCGGCGACAAGTTCATCGACCTGATGGGACGCTCCTCGCACGAGGAGATCAACATCTACCGCGACGACGCGTACGGCGAGGAGGGTGAGGAAGGGGACGTCCCGTTCAACTCCTACTTCTCCGGCAACACCGTGCAGATCTGCCCGGTGGGCGCGCTGACCGGCACGCAGTACCGCTTCCGCTCCCGCCCGTTCGACCTGGTCTCCTCGCCCAGCGTCTGCGAGCACTGCTCGGCCGGCTGCGCCCAGCGCACCGACTGGCGCCGGGGCAAGGTGCTGCGCCGCCTGGCCGGCGACGACCCGGCGGTGAACGAGGAGTGGAACTGCGACAAGGGCCGCTGGGGCTTCCAGTACACCCGCGCGTTCGACCGGCTCACCACCCCGCTGGTGCGGGACGAGAAGACCGGTGAGCTGCGCGAGGCGTCCTGGAGCGAGGCGTTCGCCCGGGCCGCCGAGGGACTGCGCGCGGCCCGCGACGGCGGCACCGGCACGGCGGTGCTGACCGGCGGCCGGCTCACCGTCGAGGACGCCTACGCGTACGCGAAGTTCGCCCGGGTCGCGCTGCACACCAACGACATCGACTTCCGGGCCCGTCCGGTCTCCCGCGAGGAGGCCGACTTCCTGGCCAGCAACGTCGCCGGGGTCACCGACGTGACCTACGCGGACGTGGAGAACGCGCCCGCGGTGGTGCTGGTCGGCCTGGAGCCGGAGGAGGAGTGCCCGATCCTCTTCCTGCGGCTGCGCAAGGCGTACCTGAAGAAGAAGCTGACCGTGTACGCGATCGCGCCGTTCGCGACCCGCGGCCTGGAGAAGCTCGGGGCGAAGCTCGCCCGGGTGGTGCCGGGCGAGGAGGCCAGCGTGCTGGCCGAGCACGCCACGGTGGCCGAGGCGCTGGGGCAGCCGGGCGCGATCCTGATCGTCGGCGAGCGGCTGGGCGCGGTGCCCGGCGGTCTCTCCGCGGCGGCGGACGTGGCCCGGCGTACCGGAGCCCGTCTGGCCT
>NZ_CADEAU010000598.1 GCF_902825405.1 Micromonospora maritima
GTGGCGGCGGCCTGGCAGGAGGTGCTCGGCGCCGCGCCGCGCGACCCGGCGACCGACTTCGTCACCGCGGGCGGCGACTCGCTGCGCGCGCTGCGGCTGGTCACCGTGCTGCGACAGCGCCACGGCAGCGACCTGACGCTGCCCGAGTTCACCGCGTTGGGCAGCTACCGGGCGCTCGTCGACCGGGTGGCGCGCGGATGACCGGGTTCGGCACCGCGGCGGTGCACGGCGACGACGGTCTGGTTCCGGGCGGGTCGGTGGCGCCGCCGATCGTGCAGAGCGCGACGTTCAGCGCCGAGTCCGACGAGCGGTTCACCGAGATCGCCACCGAGGCGCGGGGCACCGCGTTCTACACCCGCTACGGCAACCCCAACCACGCCCAGGTGGCCGCCGTGGTCGCCGAGCTGGAGGGCGCGGAGACCGGGCTGGTCACGGCGTCCGGGATGGGCGCGATCAGCACCGTCGCGCTGGCCCTGCTCGCCGCCGGCGACCACGTGGTGGTGCAGCGCAGCACGTACGGCGGCACCACCTCGCTGGCCACCGGCCTGCTGGCCCGGTTCGGTGTCGCGTGCACCCAGGTCGACCAGACCGACGCGGACGCGTTCGGCCGGGCGCTGCGGCCGGAGACCCGGCTGGTGCTGGTGGAGACGCCGAGCAACCCGCTGCTGGAGCTGACCGACCTGGCCGCCGTGGTGGCGACCGCGCACGCGGCCGGCGCGCTGGTCGTGGTGGACAACACGTTCGCCACCCCGGTCAACCAGCGTCCGCTGGACGCCGGGGCGGACCTGGTGTGGCACAGCGGCACCAAGTTCCTCGGCGGGCACTCGGACGTGTCCGCCGGGGTGGTGGTCGGCGGCGCGGATCTCATCGATCGGGTGTGGCGCACGGCGATCGTCACCGGCGCCACGCTCGGCCCGGTCGACGCCTGGTTGCTGCTGCGCGGCCTGCGCACGCTGGCGCTGCGGGTGCAGCGGCACAACGCCAACGCGCTCGCGCTGGCCGGCGCGCTGGAGGACCACCCGGCGGTGGTGCGGGTCCGGTACCCGGGCCTGCCGTCGCACCCCCAGCACGCGCTGGCCCGCCGGCAGATGACCGGCTTCGGCGGGGTGCTCGGCGTGGAGCTGGCGGCCGGGCGGGCCGGCGCGGCGGCGCTGCTGGCCGGGCTGCGCCTGGCAAAGCGCGCGGCCAGTCTCGGCAGTGTCAGCACGCTTGTCGTGCACCCGCGCTCCATGTGGGCCGGCATCGTGGACGCCGAGCAGCTCGCCGCCGCCGGGATCGGCGAGGGCCTGGTCCGCGTCTCCACCGGCATCGAGGACACCGACGACCTGGTGGCCGACTTCCGGACCGCGCTGGAGGCGGTGCCGGCCTGACCACTCAGGAGCCCAGATACCGCAGGATCGCCAGCACCCGGCGGCTGTAGCCGGTGGCGTCGGAGAGGTCGAGCTTGTCGAAGATGGCGTTGACGTGCTTCTCCACCGCGCTCTGCGAGACGTGCAGCCGTTGGGCGATGGCGGCGTTGGTGTGCCCCTGTGCCATGTGGTGCAGCACGTCACGTTCCCGAGGCGTGAGGCGGCTCAGCGGATCGGTGCGGCTCGTGCCCGACATCAGCTGCCGGACCACCTCCGGGTCGAGCGCGGTGGCGCCGGCGGCCACCCGGTCGAGCGCGTCGAGGAAGTCCTCGACCTGGGCGACGCGGTCCTTCAACACGTAGCCGACGCCCTCGGAGCGGTCCGCGAGCAGCTGGGCGGCGTACCGCCGCTCGACGTACTGGGACAGCACCAGCACCGCGACGGCGGGGAACTCGCGGCGGATCTCCAGTGCGGCCCGCAGCCCGTCGTCGCTGTTGGTGGGCGGCATCCGCACATCGGTGACGACCACCTCCGGACGGTGGCGCGCGACGGCGGCGACCAGCTGGTCGGCGTCACCGACCGCGGCCACCACCTCGTGCCCCTCGTCGGCCAGCAGGCGGGTGAGCCCGTCGCGGAGCAGGGTGGAGTCCTCGGCCAGGACTATCCGCACGGCAGCACCGTCCGGATCGTGGTCGGGCCACCCGTCGGGCTGGACACGTCGAGGCGGCCGTCGAGAGCCGCCGCCCGGCGGGCGAGGCCACGCAGCCCGCTGCCGGTCGGGTCCGCCCCGCCCCGGCCGTCGTCACGCACCAGCATCTCCACTCCCCCGTCACCGGCCCCGATCTCGATGTCGATCACGGTAGCGCCGGCGTGCTTCGCGGCGTTGGTGATCGCCTCGCAGGCGATGAAGTAGAGCACCGCCTCGACCTGGCGCGGCGGGCGGTCGACCAGGTGGTGACTGATCCGCACCGGGATCGGCGTCCGCCGCGCCACCATGGTCAGCACCTCGTCCAGCGGGCTGTGGTCGAGCGCCGACGGGTAGACCTGCCAGGCCACCTCCCGCAGCTCGTCGAGGGCCCACTGCACGTCGGCGTGCGCCTGGTCCAGCAGGGCCCTCGCCCGGTCCGGATCGCGGCTGCGCCGGGCGCGGCCCAGGAGCATGCCGAGTGCGACGAGACGCTGCTGGACGCCGTCGTGCAGGTCCCGCTCGATCCGGCGGCGCTCCGCGTCGACCGCCGCCATGACGCCGGCCCGGCTCTCGGTCAGCTCGTCGATCCGGCGTCGCAGCGCCGCTTCCCCGTCGGGCTCCAGCATCCGCCGCGCGAGATGCCGGTCCAGCGCGCCGACGCTGGCGACCGCCTGGAGGTTCACCAGGAGCAGGGCCGACCCGATCACGAGTTGCAGCAGCAGATCGGGCACGGCGACGCCGCCGGTGACGACCGCACGGAGGAGGACGACCGCGAGCACCACGCCCACGGCCAGCGTCCCGACGGTGAGCGCACCGAGCAGCCCCGGCACGGCCCGCAGCGCGAGGTAGCCGACGGCCCGCCGGTCGGTGGCCCGCAGCGGGGTGGGCGCGGGACGGTTCGCGGCCCAGGCCAGCCGCC
>NZ_CADEAU010000599.1 GCF_902825405.1 Micromonospora maritima
AGGGCGAGCTGCGGCTGGCCCACCCGGCCGAGGGCGGCCGGCCCGAGGGCTGGATCGGCTCCCTCCTGCCGGCCGAGCTGGCCGCGCCGGGCGACCCCGTCCCGTTCGGCCCGGACACGCTCCAGGCCCGTCGGGCGGCGGTCTTCGGCCGCCCCCAGCCCGTCCTGTTCGCCACCGCCGGCGACACCGAGCTGCGGCTGCGCGCGCTGGAGGAGCGGGACCTGGCCGAGGTCACCCGCACCTGCCAGGACGAGCAGACGGTCCGGTGGACCACCGTGCCGCATCCGTACCGGCCGGAGCACGCCGAGGGCTTCCTGCGGGACCTGGTGCGCCCGGCGTGGGCGCGCGGCACCGCCGTGACGTTCGCGGTGGCCGAGCCGGACGACAGCTGGGTCGCCTCGGTCGACCTGCGCCTCCCGCCCGGCACCCCGCTCGTCGCGGACGTCGGTTTCATGACCGCCCCGCACGCGCGGGGCCGGGGCTACCTGCCGGCCGCGCTCACCGCGGTCTGCGCCTGGGGCTTCACCACGCTCGGCCTCGCCCGGGTCGAGTGGCGGGCCAACGTGGGCAACACCGCGTCCCGGCGGGCGGCCGAGAAGGCCGGCTTCACCGTCGAGGGCACGCTGCGCGGCGGCGTCCAGCACCGCGGTGAACGGCAGGACGTCTGGATCGGCGGGCTGCTCCCGGAGGACCTGGCGTGACCCCGGAGACGATCGAGGGGTACGGGGTACGGCTGCGGCCGTGCGCTCCGGCCGACGTGCCCGGCACGGTGGCCGGCCTGACCGACCCGGAGTCCCGCCGGTTCATGCCCTTCCTGCCCGACCCGTACGACGCCGACGCCGCCCGGTGGTGGATCACCGAGGGCGCGCCGGCGGCCCGGGCGGCCGGCGGCGCCGCGTACACGATCGCCGAGCCGGCCACCGACCGGCTGCTCGGCAGCATCGGCCTGACCCGGCTCAGCGCGGAACGGGCGACGTACGAGATCGGCTACTGGGTGGGCCCGTCGGCACGCGGCCGGGGCGTGGCCACCGCCGCCACCCGGCTGCTGACCGGGCAGGCGTTCGCGGCCGGGGCGGCCCGGCTGGAGCTGCTCACCCGCGCGGAGAACGTGCCGAGTCAGCGCATCGCGCTGGCCTGCGGCTACCGGCACGAGGGGGTGCGCCGGGCGGCCGGCGCGGGCGTCCCCGGCGTACGGCACGACCTGGTCGCCTGGGTGCGGCTGGCCGACGATCCGCCCGGACCGACCGACCGACCGCTGCCGGACCTGCCCGACGGCCGGCTCACCGACGGCGTGGTGACGGTGCGCCGGGTGGAACCGGCGGACACGGACGCGCTGCACCGGCTGCACACGCTGCCGGAGGTGGTGGCGAACCGGGTTCCGCCCACGCCGCCGGACCGGGAGGCGGTGGCCCGTCGCTGCCGGCTCGCGGCGAGCCACTGGCTGGCCGGCAACTCCGCCGACCTGGCGATCCTCGACGCGGCGACCGGCGCGGTCGTCGGTGGCTGCGCCCTGGTGTACGACGAGCCGACGACCGGCCAGGCCATGCTGGGCTACAGCCTGCTGCCCGAGGCGCGGGGGCGCGGGCTGGCCGCCCGGACGGTCCGGCTGGTCGCCGGCTGGGCGTTCGACGTCGGGGTGGCCCGGCTCTGGGCCGGCACACGGCCGGAGAACGTCGCCTCCCAGCGGGTGCTGGAACGCGCCGGCTTCCGGCGGGAAGGGCTGCTGCGCGGGCGACTTCCCGGCGCGGGCGGCGCCCGTACCGATTCGGTGGTCTTCGGGCGGCTCGCCGCGGACCGGGACTGATCCGGGGCCCCCGCGACGCGCGGGCCCCGGATCGGCGGCCAAGGGGTCAGGTGTCGAGCGAGATGATCCCGTAGTCGTACGCGCGCCGTCGGTAGACCACGCTCGGGCGGCCGGACTCCTTGTCCTGGAACAGGTAGAAGTCGTGGCCGACCAGTTCCATCTGGAACAGCGCGTCGTCGACGGTCATCGGTTCGGCGGGGTGGACCTTCTCCCGGGCGATGTGCCACGGCTGGTCGTCGGGTTCCTCGAAGCCGCTCTCGTCCGGACGGTCGGCGACGGCCGTGGCCGCGCCGTGGCCGTTCAGCACCGCCAGGCCGGGCCCGTCCAGGTCGGCCACCGGAAGACCGGCGGTCGCGGCGGCCACGGAGAGCGGCGCGTGCCGCCCGCGGTGCACCCGGCGGCGGTCGGCCGCCCGGCGGAACCGGGTGTCCAGCTTGGCGATGGCGGCGTCGAGCGCGCTGTAGAAGTCGTTCGTGCAGGCCTCGGCCCGGATCACCGGACCCCGCGTGACGCAGGTGATCTCCACCCGCTGGCAGTGGTCGGCCTGGCGCGGATTGCGCTCGTGGAACAACTCGACGTCCACGCGAATGAGTTTGTGGTCGTAGCGTTCGATCTTCGCGAGTTTCTCGGCTACGTGCACCCGGTAATGGTCCGGCACTTCGACGTTACGGCCCTTGACCACGATGTCCACGTGACCTCCCTTGTTCGGACGGTCGTTCGGTCCGGATATCCGGTCGACGCACCCGGGAGGGCACCGCTCGGCGTCGACCGGTGGTGTACGGCTACGCCTCCTTCCAGTGCCGGGGGAAGGTTGGCATCCTCACTACCCCCGACACCGAAACGCTAACTCCTGTTCGGCCACCCGTCACCCCCGGTTGCCGAAGGCGGTCGCGAAAATTAACAGCTCATACACCATGGGGTGAAACGGATACACGAAGCGTCACCGAAGCCGCCGCTTTTGCGTTGCGGCGAGCACCGCCGCGGCCTTTGGCGTCATTCCCGCGCGGTGCAACATCCGGCTCACCGCCGCGAGCGTGGCCCCGGTGGTGACGATGTCGTCGAGCAGCACCACGGTTCCGGCCGCCGGGGCCGTGCGCCGCAGCCGGAACGCGCCGTCGGCCGCGGCCGCCCGCCCGGCGCTGT
>NZ_CADEAU010000600.1 GCF_902825405.1 Micromonospora maritima
ACCGCCGCCTGGCTCGGCCGGCCCGAGCCCGGCCCCGCCCTGGACTACCTGCGCGCGGTCGCCCGGTCCGGCCCGGTGCCGTGCGCCAGCCCGATCACCGTCTTCGAACGGGCGTGGGTGCTCGCCGTCCTGGTCCGGGCCGGTGTCCCCGTGCACGTGCCCGAGCCGGTGCTGACCGGGCTGCGCGCCGCCGTCGGCGCGTCCGGCGCGGCCACCGCGCCCGGGTTGCCGGCCGACGCCGACACCACCTCCGTCGTGCTCTACGTGCTCGCCCGGTTGGGCCGGTCGCCGGGCGTGGGCGCACTCGCCGGATTCGACACCGGGCGCCACTTCTGCACCTGGCCGGGGGAGGACGGGGCGTCGCTGACCACCAACGCGCACGTGCTCGACGCGCTCGGTGAACATCCGAGCCGGCCGGGCGTGACGGCGGCCCGGCGCCGGGTCACCGAGTGGCTGGTCGGACGGCAGGAGCCGGACGGGCGGTGGGAGGACCGCTGGCACGCCTCGGCGTACTACGCGACGTATGCGGTGCTGCTCGCGCTGGCCGACCACGCGCCCGACGGCGCGGCGCGGGCCGCGGTCGAGCGGGGTGTCGGCTGGCTGCTGGACACCCAGCGACCGGACGGCTCCTGGGGGCGCTGGCACGGCACCGCCGAGGAGACCGCGTACGCGGTGCTCGCCCTGGCCGGCGCGGGCCGCGCGGGCGACGCCCGGATCGGCTCGGCACTGGCGAGGGGGCGGGCTCGACTGTCCGACCTGGACGGAAGCGACGGCGGCCCGCCACTGTGGCACGACAAGGACCTCTACCGCCCGACGCGAATCGTGCGCGCGGCGGTGCTGGCCGCCTCGGGGCACACCGGTCGGGCGTCGGCGTACCCGGAGGCCACCATGATCAGGATCGCTTGAATGGAGTTCACGACGGCTGCTAGCGTGCGCCGGAGTCGATCGGATTTCGGACCGACCGAAGACCGGGCCAGGACGGTGTGATGCGTTCCCGCAGTACGAATCTCCGTACGAAGATCATCGCGCTGCTGGCGTCGCTGACCGCGCTCTGGGCGTTCGCGGCCTGGGTGACCGTGCGCGACGGGTTCAACCTGCTCGGCGTGCAGGCGCTCAACGCCCGGGTGTTCGAGCCGAGCGATCCGCTGTTGCTGGAGTTGCAGAACGAGCGCCGGCTGTCGCTGCGCTACCTGGGCGAGTCCGATCCCGGGCAGTTGCAGGAGCTCCAGGCACAGCGCGCACGCACCGACGCGACCGCCGGCGCGCTGTGGGAGTCGGTGCGGGACTGGCGTACCGAGGTGCCGGCCAGCGACGAGCTGGAGCAGCGGCTCGCCGAGCTCAGGACCGAGCTGGGTCAGCTCACCCAGGTCCGCGACGAGGTCGGCCGCAAGACCATCGACCGGACCGCGACGTTGGCGGCCTACGACGAGGCGGTCGACGGCATCTTCGCCGTCTTCGACGCCCTCGGCGGCCTCGACGACGACCAGATCGCCCGGGACACCGCCGCCCTCATCGACCTGAACCGTTCCCGGGAGCTGCTGTCCCAACAGGACGCCCTGCTCACCGGTGCGGTCTCGGCCAACCGGCTGACCGTCGCCGAGCAGACCGCCTTCGCCCGGCTGGTCGGCGCCCAGTGGTTCCTCGCCGACCGCACCGCCCGGGAACTCGCGCCTACCGACCGGGCCCGCTACCAGCAGATGGTCGACGGGGAGGCGTTCGTCGCGCTCCGTACCCTGCAGGACCGGGTGCTGGCCGCCAAGGGTGCGGACGTGCGCCCGCCGATCACCGCCGACGCCTGGCGGGCGGCCGCCGAGCCGGCGATGGCCGACCTGCGCGAGGTTATCCTCGCCGGTGGTGAGGACATCGTCTCACGGGCCACCCCGGTCGCCATCGGTGTCATCGTCCGGCTGGTTCTCGCCGCCGGTCTCGGCCTGATCGCCGTCGTCGCGTCCGTGATCGTCTCGATCACCACGGCCCGGTCGCTGGTCCGGCAGCTCGAACGGCTGCGCGGCGCCGCCATCCGCCTGGCCGACGAGCGGCTGCCCAGCGTGGTGGAGCGGCTGGGGCACGGCGAGGAGGTGGACGTCGCCCGGGAGGCGCCACCGTTGCAGTTCGGCGACGACGAGATCGGCCAGGTCGGCAAGGCCTTCAACCGGGTGCAGGAGACCGCCGTCCGCACCGCGGTCGAGCAGGCCGAGCTGCGCCGCAGCGTCCGCGACGTGTTCCTCAGCCTGGCCCGGCGCACCCAGGCGCTGGTGCACCGCCAGCTCACCCTGCTCGACGCCATGGAGCGCCGGGAGCACGACGCCGAGGAGCTGGAGGACCTGTTCCGGGTCGACCACCTGGCCACCCGGATGCGGCGCAACGCGGAGAACCTGATCGTGCTCTCCGGGTCGACGCCGGGCCGTGCCTGGCGGCGCAACGTGCCGATGGTCGACGTGGTGCGCGGCGCGGTCGCCGAGGTCGAGGACTACACCCGGGTGACCGTGCGACCGCTGGGCCCGGTGTCGTTGACCGGCCGGGCCGTCGGTGACGTGATCCACCTGCTGGCCGAGCTGATCGAGAACGGCCTCTCCTTCTCCCCGCCGCAGACCACCGTGGAGGTGCGCGGCCAGCTCGTCGGCAACGGCTTCGCCATCGAGATCGAGGACCGTGGCCTGGGCATGAGCGGCGAGGAGCTGGCCGCCGCCAACGCGCGCATCGTCGACCGGTCCGAGCTGAACCTGGCGGACGCGGCCCGACTGGGCCTGTTCGTGGTCAGCCGGCTCACCGAACGGCACGGCGTGAAGGTCCAGCTCCGGGAGTCCGCGTACGGCGGGACGACCGCGGTGGTGCTGATCCCGCGCGAACTGATCACCGTGGACGGCGACGACCCGGGCGGGCCCGCCGACGCGACGGCGGGCCCGGTCGTGCCGGCGCTGCCGCCGGCCGGCGAGCCC
>NZ_CADEAU010000601.1 GCF_902825405.1 Micromonospora maritima
GTCGCGCCGGTTGCACCGGTTGCACCGGTTGCACCGGTCGCGCCGGCGGCACGGGTTCCGCCGGCCGCGCCCGCTGCGCCGGCTGTGTGCGCCGTGTCCGCGACGCGCGGCGTTCTCTTCGGGCCGCCTGACTCGGGCACCGACCGGTACGCCTGCGCAACCGGAGGCGACGCGGGGTCGCCCGGCCGCTCGCCACCGTCGCCGCGGAACCCGGTACCCGCCGCCGAGCGTCCCGCCCCGGCCGGTTCGCTCCCCACACCCGCCCAGGTGGAGGCCGTTCCCGGCCGCGGCGATCCCGTGTCGGGTGGTGCCGTGCCCCGTTGCGCCGGCCCGCCGTCGACCCCCGTCCCCGGACCACCGGTGGGGCCCGCCGGTGCGGCCCCCCGTCCACCGATGTCCTCCCGTGCCCGGTCTCCGCGCCGACCCGTCCCGCCGCAGTCGACACACACCCCCGCCGACGCGGAACTCCCACCACCCGATACCCCTGTCTCGCCCTCCGGGAGCTGCGGGAGATCTTGGTAGGAAACGGCCCCTCCAGGGGCCTTTTCGTACCAAGATCTCGACGGATCGGCAGCGGGGGAGCGCTGCCGGGATCGGGGCAGGCCGCGCAACAGTGCCTTCCAGCTCCGCCGCAGCCGACTCGCCTGAGCCCGTCGCGCCGGAACCCGGTCCGCGTCGCCGCTCACCGGCCGGTCGACGTGAGACGGGTACGAGGGCGGGGGAAGATCGCGCAGCAGGCCGGGGGCGTGCGCCGCGACCAGGCGCCGCCAGTGCTCGGGCGGCTCGCCGGGAGGGCGCGGCCCGTCGTCCGGTGACGACGGTGCGCCCACCGGTCCGGACAGGCGGTCGGCGGTGACCCGCAGCGCGTGGGCCAGCCGGTCACGCGGTCGTCGGGGCGGCACCGCCGGCCTCCAGCTCCAGTCCCTCGTACGCCAGGGTCAGCGCCTCGATGGCGATCTCCTGCGACAGGGTGTTCAGGTGCGCGCCCCGCCACCGGGTGGGCCAGGCGTTGATCATGTTCCAGCGCAGCACCTCGGCCGTGCCCGCCGGGTCGAGCAGCACCACCGAGACGTTGCGCCGGTTGACCGTGCCCTTCGCCGCCGCGTTCACCCAGTCCCACAGCTCACGCGAGCTGGTCAGGCCGAAGTGGAGGGTGACCGGGGCGTACTCGACCTGGCCGGGGACGGCCCGGATGCGCTCGTTGCCGGCCTCCCGGTACGACAGCGCCGGTATCGCCACGTCGAAGCCGCTGACCTCGGTGAAGTGGCCGTTGGTGATGCCGTTGATGAGCAGCTTGAAGTGGTAGGCGCGGTACGGGTCGACGGGTGCGCCCGGCTGTGGCGTGGCCGTGGTGGGCATGTCAGCCTCCGATCGTCTCGGTCTCGGTGCCGCCGGCCCACTGGCTCAGCTTGAACACCACGAACTCCGCGGGCTTGACCACCGCGATGCCGATGTGCGCCACCACCATCCCGGCGTCGCGGACGTCGGCCGGGTTGGTCTCCTCGTCGCACTTGACGAAGAACGCCTCCTCGGGCGTACGGCCGAGCAGGGCGCCGTCGCGCCACACCCGGGTGAGGAACGCGCCGATGTCGCGGCGGATCGAGCGCCACAGCGTGAAGTCGTTGGGCTCGAACACCATCCACCGGGTGCCGTTGGCGATGGCCTGCTCGATGGAGATGGACAGCCGCCGCACGTTCAGGTACCGCCACTCGCTGGCCTCGGCGGCGAGTGTGCGGGCGCCCCAGAGCCGGATGCCCTCGCCGGCGAAGAACCGGATCACGTTGACGCCCTTGGGGTTGAGCACGTCGTGCTCCGGCCGGGTGACCCGGTACGCCAGGTCGACCGCGCCGCGCACCGGCTCGTTGGCCGGGGCCTTGTGCACGCCGCGCAGCGCGTCGGTGCGGGCCCAGATGCCGGCCACGTGTCCGCTCGGCGGGGTGAGCACCAGCTCGCCGCTGAGCGGGTCACGGACCCGGATCCAGGGGAAGTAGAACGTGGCGAAGTCCGACTGCCGGGGCCGGTCGCCACCGGTGCCGGGTGGCTCGTCGTCGGCGTCCCTCGGCGGCTCCTCGGCGGGCTTGCCGGACGACGACTCGGCCGGCTTGGCCGGCTTGCCCGGGGTGGCGACGCGGGTGAGCCGGGAGACGTCGGCGACCTCGGGCGGCGGGTCGCAGATCGCCACCATGGTGCGCAGCCGCTCGGCCATGCTGATCAGGGCCTCGTGCGACACCGGGTCGTGGTAGCCGGGCGCGGCCAGGATGGAGATCTCGTCGATCGCCTCCAGCAGTTGCAGGCCGCCGCGCCGCCCGCCGGTGCCGGTGAGCGGGCCGCCCTCGCCGACGTTCACCACCCAGCAGCGGGTGCCGCCGTTGTCCAGGAAGCCGAACACGGCGCGGGCCAGCGGGGTGCTCTCCAGGTGCTCGCCGTCGGCGTACAGCCGCAGGAACTCGGTCCAGCTGTTCACCGCCAGCGCCTGGCCGACGTGCGCGGTGCGGTCGGGGGCCACCCCGACGAACGCGGCGGTGCTCATGCCGACCGGTCCGATCGGGCGGGCCCCGCCGGGCACCTCCTCGACGTAGATGCCGGGGGAGAAGTAGGTGGGCATCGGTCCTCCTCTGGACGTCAGTCGGGGGCGCGCACGACGACCAGGTCGTCGCCGTTCGGGTCGAGTTCGGCGGTGTGGACGCGCCCCCGGCCGATCAGCCGGATCCGCACCGGAGCGTCCGGGGCGTCGGGGTCGTGCGGCACGCCGACCAGGCGGAACCGGCCGGCGGCGTCGGTCTCGGTGGCCTGGGCGGTGCCGACCAGTTCCACCCGCAGGGCGGCCAGCGGCTGGTCCTGCGACCCGACCACCCGGCCGGCCACGGTGCGCATGTCGAGCTGCCGCAGCCGCAGCGGCTGCCGCACCGGCGGCGCGGTGGGCGCCGGCCG
>NZ_CADEAU010000602.1 GCF_902825405.1 Micromonospora maritima
GAGGCCGCGCAGACCGTGCAGGTCTCCGCCTACCCCGACGCCTACGCCCAGTGGGAGAAGCAGGCCACCGACATCGTGGCCCAGCACTGGACCAAGTAAGACAAACGCGAACGGCCGGCACCCCCGAGCGGGGTGCCGGCCTTCGCGCGTACCGGAAAGACGTCAGGCCGGCGGCAGGACGAACGTCCACGTGGTGGTGGTCGTGCTGGCGGCGGCGGCCGTCGCGGTCAGACCGCCGTAGCTGCCCACCGGCACGCTGCTGCCCGAGTCGGCGAGCAGCCCGGTCACCCGGCCGCCACCGGTCTGCGAGCTGTTGCTGCGGACCGCGACACCGGCCGGCGGGGTGAGGCTGGTGGAGGTGCCGTCGCCGTGCAGCCAGTACGACACCGCCCAGCTCTGCGCGACCGTCACCGGCGCGTACGGGGTGATGCGGCTGGCGCTGCTGGCCGGGTCGGTGGCCCGGGCGAAGACCGGCGCGCCCGGCCGGACGCCCCGGTACGCGGCCACCACCAGGTTGCCCTTCGCCTGACCGTCGAGGGTCACCTTGACCGGCGTACCCGCGTCCCCGGCGACCGCGGTCTTGGACCAGGCGGTCGTGGTGGCGAAGCCGCCGTCGAGCCGGTCCAGTCGCGTCCAGCCGGTCACGCCGGTCGGCTCCCCGGTGCCGGTGTGGGTGTTCTGGCTGAGCAGGAGCAGCAGCGTGTCGCCCGGCTGCACGGACGCCGGGACGGTCACCGTGTGGCTGGTCCAGTTGGTGTTGGCGGTGGCCTGGCCGACGAAGGAGATCCGCTCGGCGACCGGCGCGACGGTGACGTCGACGGTCGCCGTGCCGGTGGCGCCCCGGTCGTCGGTCACCGTGAGCGTGACCGGGTAGGTGCCGGCCGTCGCGTAGGTGTGGGAGGTGGTCGGCACGGAGACGGTGTCGGCGGTCGCGCCGTCGCCGAAGTCCCACCGGTGGTCCTGGATCGCGCCGTCGGCGTCGGTGGAGCCCGCGCCGGAGAACGTGCACACCAGCCCGGAGCAGGACGGCGTCAGGTGGGCCACCGGCGCCTGGTTGGCCGGACCGCCGGAACCCTTCAGGATCTTGATGTAGTCGATGTCACCGGCGAAGTAGTCGCAGGTGACCTTCGTACCGTCGCACTGGCTCTTGCCGCCGACGGAGACCTGCCACGTGTTGGCGATGGTGCCGGTCGGCCCGTTCAGCCGGCTGGTCCGGACACCGTCGACGTACATCTCCACGTACGCGGACGTGCGGTTGCAGGTCACCGTGTGCCACTGGCCGTCGGCGATCGACACTCCGGTGTAGCCGGTCCGCGAGGCGCCGTCACCACCCCGGAACAGGCACCTCGGCTTGCCGCTGGGCGCCTCGAACTTCCAGTAGCCGCCGACCGCGTTGCCCTGTCCCTTCTGGAGGATGTTGCCGAAGGAGTGGGTGGTGCGGTAGCGGATGGTCACCGAGAAGTCCCCGGCGTCGGGGTTGAAGTCGGTGCTGTGCGGCACCAGGTCCACGTGCTCCGGCACGTACTCCTGGTCGGGCGGCAGGTGGGTGGCGAAGCGGTGGCCGGTGGCCCCGGCGTAGAGCGCGCCGGTGACGACCTCGTCGCCCACCGTGCCGTGCCGGCCGTTGCCGCTGCTGTCCGTCAGCACGGTCGCCGACGGCGGTTCGTCCATGCTCCAGAACGCCACGGTACGGGTGGCGGTGGCCTGCGCGGGCGCGGCTCCCACCGTCACCCCGGCCGCGGCGACGACCGCCGCCACGCCCAGCCGGGCGACCGTCCGCCGCCATCGTCCCTGCCCGATCGTCCCCATGTGACCGCCTCCCTGCGTATCGGGCCTCACCCTGACACGCTGCGGTCGCGCCTTCCATAACCCGCACGGGGGACCCGTACCGGGTCCTCGGTGTGATGGGGTGACCGATGTGGCCGGTCTTGTCCGGCCGGTGGGAGATGTCCGCCGGTCGAGCGGCGGTCGGGGGGAACGAGTGGGCGATACTGGGTTTGAACCAGTGACCTCTTCCGTGTCAAGGAAGCGCGCTCCCACTGCGCCAATCGCCCGGGCGGTTCGCGAGCGGACGACGGGATTCGAACCCGCGACCCTCACCTTGGCAAGGTGATGCGCTACCAGCTGCGCTACGTCCGCGTCGTCACCGACTCGCGCCGGCGACGGGGCAAACTCTACCCGATGCCAAGATCGCCCCGCGACAGCCCCCCGGCGTGCCGCCCGGGGCGGTGATTGCGCTGCTCGCCCCCGGGGTACCTGTCGATCCGACAGCACAACCGTCCCCCCGAAGGAGGCTGTCATGGGTATCGGTACGAGCATCTTCCTGATCGCGGTCGGCGCGATCCTCACCTTCGCGCTCAACGCCAACGTCGGCGGGGTCGACCTCGACGTCGTCGGTTGGATCCTGATGGCGGCCGGCGTGCTCGGCCTCGTCATGACCACGCTGGTCTGGGGCCGGCGCCGCCAGGTGGTCACCACCACCGAGCAGCCGGTCGAGTACCGCCGGGTCGAGGAGCGCCGGGACGTCGCCCCGCCGATGTGAGGCGACCGGGGGCCGACGGAGCTGATCGGTCCCCGCACCGGCCCGGACGGGGACGCCCGATGGCGTCCCCGTCCGCGTACCCGGCTCAGTCCCGCATCAGCTCGTTGATGGTGCCGTAGTCGAGCGCGTCGGCGAGCGCACCGTACGTGCCGTCACCGAGCGCCTCCACCGCCGCGCGCCGGACCACCGCGTACGCCGCCTCGGCCACCGCCGAGCCCAGGCTGACCCGGGCCACCCCGAGACGCGCCAACTCCGCCACCGGTGGCGCACCCGGCCCGGCCAGCACGTTCAGGGGCGCGGGAATCGCCGCCACCAGGGCCGCCACGGTCCGCGGGTCGACCGTCCCCGGCACGAAGACACCGTCCGCGCCGGCGGCCA
>NZ_CADEAU010000603.1 GCF_902825405.1 Micromonospora maritima
CGGCGGCCCGGGCGCTGGAGCCGCCGCGCTGGTGCGCGTCCTGCCGGCGGCGGATGAAGGTGCAGGTCGTGCCGACCGGTTGGTCGGCGGTCTGCGTCGAGCACGGCGAGCGGCGGGGCTGAGCGGTGCTGCGGGGACGGGCGGTGACGCTGCGACCGGCGACGGACGCCGACGTGGCCGCGCTGGCCGAGATCCGGGCCACCCCGGAGGTGCGCCGCTGGTGGCGCGGCGGCGACGACCTGGCCGGGGCGGTCCGCGCCGACCTGGCCGACGAGGAGCTGACCGTCTACGCGATCGAGCACGAGGGCCGGTTGGTCGGCGCCATCCAGTGGTACGCCGAGACCGACCCGGACTACCGCCACGCCAGCCTGGACATCTTCCTCGACCCGGCGGCGCGCGGCGCCGGGCTGGGCGGGGACGCCGTCCGCACGCTGGCCCGGCATCTGGTCGACGAGTACGGCCACCACCGGTTCACCATCGACCCGGCGGCGGCGAACACGGCGGCGATCCGGGCGTACGCGAAGGTGGGGTTCCGCCCGGTGGGCATCATGCGCCGCTACGAGCGCGGGGCGGACGGGCGCTGGCACGACGCGCTGCTGATGGACCTGCTCGCCGAGGACCTGCGCGACTGAGTCAGCGGGTGGCGATCCAGTACCGGCGCAGCCGGCCCAGCTCGGTGTCGCGGACGTCCTCCAGCACCCCGCCGTGCCGCTCGATGGTCCGCGCCGAGGCGGTGTTCTCCACCTCGCAGGTGACCAGCACCGGGTCGATCCCCCGCCGGGCCGCCTCGGCGAGCGCGGCGCCGAGGGCGAAGGTGGCCAGCCCGCGCCGCCGGGCCGAGGGGCGCACCCCCGTAGCCGATGTGGCCGCCGGCCTCGCGGAGGAAGTCGTTGAGGCGTAGCCGCAGCGAGATCGCGCCGAGCACCTCGTCGTCCTCGACGATCCACCAGTAGAGCGCCGGCACCATGCCCTCGGGCAGCCGGGACTCGTCCTCCCCGGCGCGCAGCCCGTCCACCCAGGCGGCGAAACCGACCGGCGTGTCGACGTCGTCGGTGGGACGTAGCCCCGAGCCGTCCTGGTGCACGCCACGCCCCCACTCGTCGCGGGCGGCCAGCCAGGAGCGGTGCAGGCGGGTGGTCGGGGCGATCAGATCGGGCATGCCGGGAGGCTATCGGGGTGGCCGGTGGGCGGTCGCCCCGAATTCAGCCGTCCCCGGCCCACCGGACAGCGTGCCCGGCACCGTACGGGGGCCGGGCACGCTTCGGTGCTCCGCTGACGGATCCGGCGTCTAGCGCTGGAGGGTCAGCACCGCCGGCCGCCACGGCAGCAGGTTGTAGTCGCCGCCCGCACCCGGGTTCTTGCCCTGGTAGAGGAACTGGAGGTTGCAGGCGTCGACGGTCTTGGTCTGGTCGGGGTTGGTGCGGACCAGGTCACCGTGGCTGATGTCGTTGGTCCACGTCGCGCCGCTGTTGGCCTTGCCGGCGAACGGGTTGCTCTCGGTGGCGGCCTGCGGGGTCCACGAGCCGCTCAGGCTGGTCGACGTGAACGACCGGAAGTAGCGTCCCTGGCTCCCGATCGCCTCGACGATCATGAGGTACTGGTTCTGGCCCGCCACCTTGTAGACCTCGACGCCCTCGAACAGGTTGTTCGTCGAGTCGGTCATGACCGTCGTGTAGGTCGAGCCGAAGCTGCCCGGGAAGTTCCCCAGCGGCATGCTCGACCGGTAGATCTTGCCGTTGTCCCCGGCGAAGAACAGGTACATGTTCTGGTCGTCGCCGATGAGCGTCTGGTCGATCACGCCGTACGGGGCGTCCGGCAGGGTGGCGGTGGACAGCGTCTGCGCCGAGGACCAGCCGTTGGCGTTCGTCGGGTCGCTCGACGTCTTGTAGCTGAACGAGGTCGGTCCCCACTGGTACGCCAGCACCCAGATGTTCTTCGGCGCGAAGTACAGCAGCGTGGGCGCCACGGTGCCCTGGCTCATCCCGGTCTGGCCGGCCGAGGCCATGTCGGACCAGTTGGTGAACAGGCTGAAGTTCATCGAGCCGTACTGGCCGCTGCTGTTGACGTTCGACCCGTAGACCAGGTGCTTGCCGTTGTAGACCACGTTGGTGAAGTCCTTGAGCGAGACCCAGCCGTTCTGCGGGTTCGCCAGCGCGCCGGTCGACGACCACCGGTAGGTCGACGGGAGCGCGCAGCCGCCCGGCGGCGGCGTCGTGGTCGGCGGCGTCGACGTCGGGGGCGTGGTGCCGCCGAAGTCGGTCCGCCACTGCTGGTTGGCCTGCCCGTGGCAGTCGTACAACTGGACCTGCTGGCCGTTGCCGGTGCCCCAGACGTCCAGGCAGCGGCCGGACTGCACGCCGCTGATGGTGCCGTTGGAGTTGACGTTCCACTGCTGGTTCGCCTGGCCGTTGCAGTCCCAGATGATGATCGCGGTGCCGTTCGCGGTGGCCGCGCCGTTCGCGTCGAGGCACTTCGAGCCGTAGACCATCAACTGCTTGTTCGAGGTGTACGTCCACTGTTGGTTCGACTGGTTGTTGCAGTCCCAGAGCTGGACCCGGGTGCCGTTGGTCTGGGTGGCGTTCGGTACGTCGACGCACCGGCCCGACTGCACCCCGACGATCCGGCCGGTGCCACCGCTGGGCGGCGGTCCCGTGGTCGGGGTCGTGGTCGGCCCCGACGTCGGGGCGGCGGCGTTGAGGGCGTTGAGGACCGAGGTGTACGCGGCCTTCTTGTTGCCGCCACCGTCGAACAGCAGCGGGTTCTCGTTCGAGCGCCACGAGTCGCTGTCCCGCACACCCCACACCGTGATCCCGATGCATCGCGGCACGTTCAGGCACGCCTGCGTCAACCCGGCGTACTGCGACGTCGAGGCGTTGGTGACGTCGACCTCGGTCAACGCCACGTCCACACCCAGCGCC
>NZ_CADEAU010000604.1 GCF_902825405.1 Micromonospora maritima
GACCGGCCGTTCGGCGACCGGCACCGCCCGGCGGGTGGGCCCGGTTACGACCGGGACGCCCGTACCGACAGGCGGCGCGACGACCGGCCGAGCGGCGGGCACGGCTTCGGCGACCGCCGCCACGAGGACCGCCCGCAGGGCGAGCGGCGCTTCGGCGACCGGGACGGCCAGGCCGAGCGGCGCTACGGCGACCGGGGTGACTTCCGGTCGGCGGAGCGCCGGGGTGGATTTCGGCCGGAGGGGCGGGGCCGGGACGACCGGCCGCGCGACGACAGGCGGGGATTCGGCGGGCGTCCGCCGGCCCGCACCCACTGACCACAGACGCCACGCCACGCCGCCGTCGAGCACCGCTCGGCGGCGGCGTTCGCGCATCCGCTGCCGGTGTCGGACCGCTCGCGTAACGTCCGGGGCATGCCGAAGTCGCTCTTCTGGGTCCGGACCGACACCGCCGGCTCCGAGCACGTCGTGCTCGACGAGCGTCAGGGGTTGACCGCGCACGGTGTGGCGCTGGCCGTGGACCCGATTCCCTACACCTGCCGCTACCGCCTGACGCTCGCGCCGGACTGGTCGACGAGCCGGCTGGAGGTCGACGCGGACGGCGCCGGCTGGTCGCGGAGCGTACGCCTGGAACGGGGCGGCGACGGGTGGCGCGTGCGTACCGGTGAGGAGGGCGACCTGGACGCGGCGCTGCGCGCGGCCGGGCACCCCACGGCGGGCCTGCCGGGCACCGACGACCCGGACCGGTTGGCCGAGGCGCTCGACGTCGACCTGGGCGGCTCCCCGCTGACCAACACGCTGCCCATCCGCCGGATCGGGCTGGGCCGGCTCCCCGCCGACCTGGCCACCGGGGTGAAGGTCGCGTGGGTGCTGCTGCCCTCCCTGGAGGTGATCCCCGCCGAGCAGGTCTACACCTCGCTGGGGCCGGGCCGGGTGCGCTTCGCGAGCGACGGCTTCACCGCCGACCTGGAGGTCGACCCGGAAGGCTTCGTGGTGCGCTATCCCGGGCTCGCCGAGCGGGCCGACGCGCGCTGACCGGTCAGGCCGGCCACGCGCCGTCGGTCAGGAACCGGTCGATGGTGGCCAGGTGCGGGGCGAGGTCGAGCCCCTGCGCCGCCACCCACCTGTCGGAATAGTAGGTGTCGACGTAGCGGTCGCCCGGGTCGCAGATCAGCGTGACCACCGAGCCGGTGCGGCCGGCGGCGCGCATCTCCGCGATCAGCCCGAAGGCGCCCCAGAGGTTGGTGCCGGTGGACCCGCCCACCCGGCGGCCGAGCACCGTCGAGCCGGCCCGCATGGCGGCCAGCGACGCGGCGTCCGGCACCTGGACCATCCGGTCGACCACGCTGGGCAGGAAGGACGGCTCGACACCGGGCCGCCCGATGCCCTCGATCCGGGAGCCGCGACCGGTGCGTACCGACCAGTCGCCGGCCAGCCAGGCGGGATAGAACGCCGAGTTCTCCGGGTCGACCACGCAGAGCTTGGTGGGCAGCCGGCGGTAGCGGGCGTACCTGCCGATGGTCGCGCTGGTGCCGCCGGTGCCGGCCCCCACCACGACCCAGGTCGGCACCGGGTGGCGTTCGAGCGCGAGCTGGGCCCAGATCGACTCGGCGATGTTGTTGTTGCCCCGCCAGTCGGTGGCCCGCTCGGCGTAGGTGAACTGGTCCATGTAGTGGCCGCCGGCGTCCTCGGCCAGCCAGCGCGCCTCGATCACCACCTTGGCCGGGTCCTCGACCAGGTGGCAGCGCCCGCCCTGGAACTCGATCTGGGCGATCTTCTCGGGCGAGGTGGAGGCGGGCATGACCGCGATGAACGGCAGGCCGAGCATCCGCGCGAAGTACGCCTCGGAGACGGCGGTCGAGCCGGGCGACGCCTCGACGATCGTGGTCTCCGGGCCGATCCAGCCGTTGCACAGCCCGTAGAGGAACAGCGAACGGGCCAGCCGGTGCTTGAGCGACCCGGTGGGGTGCACCGACTCGTCCTTGAGATAGAGGTCGATGCCCCACTCGCGGGGCAGCGGGAAGGGCAGCAGGTGGGTGTCGGCGGAGCGGTTGGCGTCCGCCTCGACCGTGGCGATCGCCTCGGTCACCCAGCGCCGGCTGGCCTCGTCGCACCGGTCGAGATGAGTCACGCCGGCAACGTTACAAGCGAGGCGGGCTCGGATCCGCCCGGACCCGGCGGGCCTGCCGCCGCTGGCCGGCCCGCCCCGTCGCCCGCACCACCGGGGTGAGGGCCAGGGCGAGCCGGGGAAAGGCGTCGAGGAGCCGGACCTGCGCGCCGCGCCAGCGCGGCATGCTGACCACCGGGCGGGGCCGGCGGGCCAGTCGTACGGCCCGCGCGGCCACCCGCTCCGGCGTGAGCATCGCGCCGGTGAAGGAGGCCAGCGCGCCGGGGTCGTCCAGCTTGTCGTGCAGCATCGGCGTCCAGATCCCGTCCGGGCACAGGCACGACACGTGTACCCCCCGGACGCCCGCCATCCGCAGGTCGGCAAGCGTGCCGAGGCTGAACGCCAGCAGCGCGTGCTTGCTGGCCGCGTAGACCGTCTCGCCCGGTGCGGCGATCAGCCCGGCGAGCGAGACGACGTTGAGCACGTGCCCGTGGCCCTGCGCCCCCAGCACGGCCAGGGCGGCGAGGGTGCCGTTCATCGCCCCCAGCGCGTTGACCTCGACCAGCCGACGCCGGGTCGCCGGATCGTGCGTCCAGGCCGGTCCGGTGGCCAGCAGCCCGGCGTTGTTCACCCAGAGTCCCAGCCCGCCGGGTGCCCCGGCCGCTTCCGCGGCCACCTCGGCACAGGCCGCCTCGTCCCGTACGTCGAGCGGTCGGGACCAGCCGCCGAGCGGTGCCGCGGCGGCGGCCACCGCGGCGGCGTCCGCATCGGTCAGCAGGACCGGCCAGCCGTCGGCGTGCAG
>NZ_CADEAU010000605.1 GCF_902825405.1 Micromonospora maritima
CCTCGCCGCGCGGCTGGCGGCCACCGACCCGGTCGACGGCCGCCTGCTCGCCGCCTGGCGACGACTCCAGGGCGCCGGGGGAGCGGTGAGCGTCGCCGCCCTGGCCGACGAGGTCGACTGGTCCCGCCGGCACCTGGCGGTGCGGTTCCGCCGCGAGTTCGGGTTGCCGCCGAAGACCGTCGCCCGGCTGCTGCGCTTCGAGCGGGCGTACGCCAGCCTGGGCCGCACCCTGGACGCCCGGCCGGCCGCCGGCCCGCCCGCAGCGGGGTGGGCGGAGCGGGCGGCCCGGTGGGGCTACTACGACCAGTCGCACCTGATCCGGGAGTTCCAGGAGTTCGCCGGCGCCACTCCCGCGGCGCTGGTCCGGGCCGGATCGCATTCGTCCAATCCCGGGTGACCGGGCGGGCGGCAGACTGACGGGCATGCGAAGCATCTATCCGGTCCTGCGCTATCCCGACGTGCGCGCCGCCGTCGACTTCCTCCGGTCCGCGTTCGGCCTCACCGTCCACGAGGTGCACGAGGGACCCGACGGCACGATCCGCCACGCCCAACTCGGTCACGGCGACGACCTGGTCATGGTCGGGCCGGGACCCGCGCCGGCGAGCCGCCCGGCCGACGACGACTACCGCGTCTACCTGGCGGTCGACGACGTCGACGCCCACCACGAGCGGGCCCGCGCCGCCGGCGCGGAGATCGTCCGCGCGCCCTTCGACACCGACTACGGGTCCCGCGACTACGCCGCGCGCGACGTGGCCGGCGTGGTCTGGTCCTTCGGCACCTACCGTCCCTGACCCGCTCGGATGCGGTAGCTCTGTGCGAGCGAGGTATTGCCGAGCGTGATGGTCATGCGTACGCTCCCACCCTGGGAGGCGCGCATGCCGTGGTCAGCAAGTCCTGTCGTCCGGAGGGTGCGGCTCGGCGTCGAGCTGCGCCGGCTGCGTCGACGTGAGTCGATGACGCTGGAACAGGTGTGCGCCCGGCTCGGCTGGGCGTCCACGTCGAAGCTGTCCCGCATCGAGCTGGGCCAGAGCCGGCCCGACCTGGCCGACGTCCTCGACCTGCTCGACGTCTACGAGGTGCCGCCGCACCAGCGCGACGAGCTGATCGTCATCGCCCGCGACGCCGCCACCGGCCGGGGCTGGTCCAAGGCGTTGGGCGAGATGGGCGAGCGGCAGCGGGCGTACGCCGAGCTGGAGGCGGGCGCCGAGCGGATCGTGGAGTACCAGCCGGCGCTCGTGCCCGGCCTGTTGCAGACCCCGGCGTACGCCCGGCTGCGGGTGACCGCCGGCGCGCTGCTCGCCGACGGCGTGGACGTGGAGGCCGACGTCCGGGCCCGGGCGGTGCGGCAGGAACTGCTGGTGCGGCCGGACCCGCCGCGCTACACCGCACTGATCGACGAGCGGGCCTGCGACCGGGGCGGCCTGCCGGCCGACGTGTGGCGGGACCAGCTGCGCCACCTGGTGGCGCTCGCCGAACGGCCGCACGTCACCGTCCGCGTGGTGCCGCGGGGCGCCTCGCCCGGCGACGACCTGCACCCGCTCGCGCCCTTCTCCTACTACGCCTATCCCGATCCGGCGGACCCGCGCACGGTGCTGGTGGAGACGCTCACCACCGACCTGCGCCTGGTCGCCGAGACCGACGTGACCCGCTACGAGAAGGTGATCGAGCGGCTGCTCGCGGCGGCGCTCACCGACGCGGAGACCGTCGAGCTGCTGACCCGCTGCCTCGGCGGCGCGCCGGTGCCCCGGCCCCGGGACCCGCACGAGCTGGAGTGACGCCGCGCGCCCACCGGGCCCGGCGCCCCCGATGCCCGTCGGGACCGGTGGCCGCGCGTCGCGCGCAGGCTATGTGAGGGGTACGACAGATCAGGCCGGCACGTCGACGAAGTGCTCGACCAGCGGCGGGCCGGCGAAGTACGGGCCGATCAGGCCCCGCCACTGCGCGAACCGCTCGGTCTGCCGGAAGTTCACGTCGTGCGCCTCGACCGAGTCCCACTCGACAAGCAGCACGAACCGGGAGGGTGACTCCACCCCGCGGGTCATCCGCACGGAGCGGCAGCCCTCGGCGCCGGCGAGGATCGGACGGGCCTTCGCGTAGGCGGCGGCGAAGTCGTCCTCGTTTCCGGGCGTCACGTCGATCAGCGCGACCTCAAGAACCATGACCGCAGCCTTTCATGCCCGGCGCCCACCGGTACGCTCCGGGGGCGCTCCGGCGGGCCACGTCCCTCCACGGTGGCACCGGCGGCGGGGGAGGACACATGCTCGACTGGCTCACCGGCACCGCGTTCACCGTCCTGGGCGTGGGCACCACCTGGGCGGAGCTGCTCGGCTTCGTCACCGGTGTGGCCAACGTCTGGTTGGTGGCCCGCCAGCACATCGCGAACTGGCCGATCGGCATCGCCAACGTGCTGCTGCTGATGGTGCTGTTCTGGACCGCAGGCCTGTACGCCGACGCCGGCCTGCAAGTCGTCTACGTGGCGCTCGGTGTCTACGGCTGGTGGCACTGGCTGGTCGGCGGCGAGCGGCGCAGCCGGCTGACGGTCGCCCGCACCCGGCGGCGGGAGTGGTGGGCGCTGGGCGTCGCCGGGGTGCTGCTCACCGCCGGCCTGTGGGTGCTGCTGGACCGGGCCACCGACTCCACCGTCCCCCTCGCCGACGCGGTCACCACGGCGTTGTCGCTGCTGGCCACCTACGGCCAGACCCGCAAGCTGGTGGAGAGCTGGTGGCTGTGGATCGCCGCCGACCTGATCTACATCCCGCTGTACGCGTACAAGGGACTCTGGCTGACCGGCGGCCTCTACCTGATCTTCCTGGCGCTCTGCGTGGTGGGGTTGCGGGCCTGGCGCGCGGACCTGCGGCGGCGCGCGGCGGCCACCCCGGTGCCACCCGGGCCGGCGCCCGTGGCC
>NZ_CADEAU010000606.1 GCF_902825405.1 Micromonospora maritima
CGTCCGCGTCCCGGGCCGGGTCGGCGGGCAGGGCACGGGTGGGCAGCGCCTCGGTGGGCTCCTCCGGGCGCGTCACGCCGGCCGTCCCCGGTCCGGGCTGCGGTGCTGGGCAGCGGGCACGTCGTACTCCTAGCCGGGGGTGCAGTAGTTGTAGAGCGTCACGTACACCGGTTTCGCCGAGGTGGTCGCGTTGCCGGCGGCGTCGACGGCGGTGACCTGGATCGGGATGCGGCTGCTCTGCTTCGGCGCCGGGAACGGGCCGAGCGTGCCGGTGAACACGCCGCGCCCGGCGGCGGCCATCCGGACCGTTCCGGCGGCGCCCTCCAGGGTGTAGCGGAACGTGACCTTCAGGGCGGCCGGACCGCTGCGGTCGTCGGTGACGGAGACGGCGACGGTGCTGCTCTGGATCCCGAACGGGCAGCCCTTCGGTTCGAGCTGACCCGGATCGGCGCTGACGCCACCGACGACAGGCGCGGTGACGTCCGGCGGGGACGGCGGCGCGGTGCTGCGGGACGGGGTGGGGGTCGGTGCGCTGGTGCGTACCGGCGGTCGGACCGGCGGCCGGGTGCCGTCCGGGGTGGCGGACGGCGTACCCGACGGTGGGGTCGGCAGGGCCGACGGCGTCGCCGTCGGCGACGGGGTGGGCGTCGGGTTGCCGCCACCGCCGCCGATCTGCAGGTCGACGCAGGAGTAGAACGCGTTGGCGGTGTCGGCGATGTTCCAGACCGCGAGCAGCTTCTGCCGGCCGGTGAACCCGCCCAGGTTCACCGTGTGCGACACGGTGGCGTCGGGCTGGCGACCACCGCCGTCGACCACCGCGACCCGGGTGCCGCCGATCCAGTACTCCCAGTTCGCGGTGGAGTGCCGGGCGGTGTTGATCCAGGTGAACGTGACGGTGCTGCCGACCGAGGTGGCCGGCCAGTTGCGGCTGTCGTCGTTGAGCACCGCGAACTGGGCGATCCCGGCGTGGCAGGTCTTCAGCCCCTTGGGGCCCTCGACGCTCTGCGGCTCGTACCTGATCTGGCCGCAGTCGGGCACCCGGTTCTGCGCGCACAGCGCCTGGCGGCTGGGTGGCGACGAGACGTAGCCGTGGGCCTGCGCGGGCGCGGCGATCGCCAGGGTCGCGGTCACCGCACCGGTGGTGAGCAGCGGAAGAGTGAGTCTTCGACGCATGGGTGGCAACTCCTTCGGGGGGATCGGAAGGTGCCACGAACATAAATTAAACCTTGTTAACAGTAAAGACTCCTATCTATAAATTAAGCCCTGACGCCTTGAGTGCGCGACGCGGCCCGTGGAATCCTGGTACGTCGATGGCTCACCGCGCGGAGCCGATCACCGTTCCTGGGCACCCGGGCGCCGGCACGGCCCCGGGAGGACGGCACACCCATCCGGGCACCCACCCGCCGTCCGATCCCACGAAGGACACCCGCATGAGGAGAATCGTGCCGCGCGTACGCCGCTGGACCGCGTACGCGGCCGGTCTGCTGCTCGTCACCACCGCGCTCACCACCGCCGCCCCGCCGGTCGCCGGCGCCGCCGCCGACCCGGTCGCGGTGACCGTCAACGCCCGCGCCGGGCTGGCCACCGTGCCGGACACCGCGCTCGGCGTCAACCACGCCATCTGGGACTCCCAGCTGGGCAGCACCGAGACGTCCGACCTGCTCAGGGCGGCCGGCGTGCAGATGCTGCGCTACCCCGGCGGCTCGTACGCCGACATCTACCACTGGAAGACGCACACCGCGCCCGGCGGCTACGTCGCGCCGGACACCGACTTCGACACGTTCATGGCGGCCGCCCGGCGGGTCGGCGCGCAACCGATGATCATCGCCAACTACGGCACCGGCACGCCGGCCGAGGCGGCCGACTGGGTGCGGTACGCCAACGTCACCAAGGGCTACGGCGCGAAGTTCTGGACCGTCGGCAACGAGAACTACGGCAACGGACACTACGGATCGGCCTGGGAGGCCGACGACCACCCGGACAAGAGCGCCACCCAGTACGCCCGCCTTGTGGTCGAGTACGCCGACGCGATGAAGGCGGTCGACCCGGGCATCAAGGTCGGCGCGGTGCTGACCATGCCCGGCAACTGGCCGGACGGCATCACCGCCGGCGCCGACCCGGGGCCGTGGAACCAGACCGTGCTCTCGATCGCCGGCCCGAAGATCGACTTCGTCGACGTGCACTGGTATCCCGGCGGCAGCGCCGCCGAGTCGCTGGCCCGCACCGACCACCTGCCCGACGCCGCCTGGCTGCTGCGCCAGCAGATCGCCCGGTACGCCGGCCCGGGCGCGGACCGGATCGGGATCAGCCTCACCGAGCTGAACGTCGACACCGGCCGCACCACCGCGCCCGGCGCGCTGTTCCTGGCCGACGCCTACAGCGGGCTGCTCGAGCAGGGCGTGTTCACCGTGCAGTGGTGGAACGTGCACAACGGCATCGGTACCGTCTCCGAGGTGGCCGGGCAGACCGACCACGGCGACTTCGGGCTGCTCTCCAGCGGTGGCTGCACCGCCGACGGCGAGGTGTGCGAGCCGCCGTTCAACACCCCGTTCGCGCCGTACCACGCGCTGTCGATGATGAACCTGTTCGCCCGCGCGGGCGACCAGTTCGTCCGCGCCGGCACCGACCAGCCGCTGGTCACCGCGCACGCGGTGCGCCGGCCGGACGGCAGCCTCGCGGTCCTGCTGGTCAACAAGGACCCGGACACCGCCCACCCGGTGACGGTGGACTACGCCGGGTTCACCCCGGCGGACGAGGCGCCGACCGTGCACACGCTGACCAACGGCGCGACCGGGGTGAGCACCGGCCGCTCGGGCAGCGCGGGCGCCCGCACGCTGCCGCCGTACTCGTTGACCACGCTCGTGCTGCGACCGGCCGGCAGCTCCGCCGGGCGGCCCGCCGCCCC
>NZ_CADEAU010000607.1 GCF_902825405.1 Micromonospora maritima
GTAGCGGGTGCGCGGCGCCGACGGCCGGGACCGGTGCGCCCCTCCGGCGCCCAGCGCCGCGCGCAGCGGAGCGAGCGTGTCGTTGGTGAGGTGGCCGGCCCAGACCAGGTCCCACACCGCGGCCGACAGGGCGGCGTCGTCGGTGGAGCCGACCCGGTCGGAGAGCGAGCGGAAGAACAGCGCCTGCCCGTCGCCGAGCGCGTCGAGCACGGACTCGTGCAGCGGGGTGAGCGTCAGCGCCTCGTCCGGCGGCGGCAACAGCAGCGGCGCGACGTCGGCGTACGCGAGCGCCACCCACCCGTCGCCGCCGGAGATCGCGCCCGCGCCGGCCCAGACCACCTCGCCGCCGGCGCACAGCTCGTCGAGCTGGGCGGGCGAGTAGTCGGCCACCCGGGCGGGCAGCACCAGGCGTTCCAGCGCGGACGCCGGCACGGTCGCGCCCTGCAACTGCTCGACGGTCGCGGCGACCGCCTCGACCCCACGGGCCGACGAGCCGACCTGCTGCCAGCGGGGCAGGAACGCGGCCAGCGCCCGGGGCGGCACCGGCTCGATCTCCCGCCGCAGCGCCGCGAGGGAGCGGCGGCGCAGCAGCCGCAGCACCTCGGCGTCGCACCACTGCGTGCCCACGCTGTCCGGCGCGAACTCGCCGGAGACCACCCGACCGTTGCCGGCGAGCCGGCGCAGCGCCTGCTCGACCACGAACACGCCGAGGCCGAACCGGGCCGCGCAGGTGGCCGCCGCGAACGGGCCGTGGGTGCGGGCGTACCGGGCGACCAGATCGCCGAGCGGGTCGGCAACCGGGGCCAGGTAGGCCTCGGCGACACCGACGGGCAGCGCCACGCCGAGCGCGTCGCGCAGCCGGGCCGCGTCCTCGACGACCACCCAGCGGTCCTCGCCGGCGATCCGCACGCGCAGCACGCGGCGGGCCGCCGCCAGCTCCTCCGGCCACGCTTCCGGCACCCCCCGCTCGGCCAGCTCGGCGCTGCTCAGGTCACCGACCACGCGGAGCAGCTCGACCACGTCCTCGGCGTCGCGGGGCCGGCGCTGGTCGGTGCGCCACCGCAGTTGGCGTTCGGTCTCGGCGAGCACGGCGGGGTCGAGCAGCTCCCGCAGGTCGACGCGGCCGAGCAGCTCGCCGAGCAGCCCGGAGTCGAGGGCCAGCGCGGCGGCACGTCGCTCGGCCAGGGGCGCGTCGCCCTCGTAGAGGAACGCCCCGACGTAGCCGAAGAGCAGCGACCGGGCGAACGGGGACGGGCGCTCGGACTCCACCTCGACCAGGCGCACCTTGCGGGCGGCCAGGTCACGCATCAGGTCGGCCAGCGCCGGTTGGTCGAAGACGTCCTGGAGGCACTCCCGGGCGGCCTCCAGGGTGACCGGGAAGTCGGCGTACTCGCGGGCCACGTCGAGCAGCTGCGCGGCGCGCTGGCGCTGCTGCCAGAGCGGCTGCCGGCGGCGTGGGTCGCGGCGGGGCAGCAGCAGCGACCGGGCCGCGCACTCGCGGAACCGGGAGGCGAACAGCGCCGAGGTGCCGACGGACTCCTCGACCAGCTGGGCGATCTCGTCCGGCTCGAAGACCACCACGTCGGCGCCGGGCGGCTCGTCGGCGGTGTCCGGCAGCCGCACCACGATGCCGTCGTCGGAGGGCATGACCTGGGCGTCCACGCCGTAGCGCTCGGCCAGGCGGCGGCCGATGGCCAGCGCCCACGGGCCGTTCACCCGGGCGCCGAGCACCGAGTGCACGGCGAACCGCCAGTCGCCCAGCTCGTCGCGGAAGCGCTCGACCACCACCGTCCGATCGTCGGGCAGCGCGCGGGTGGCCGCCTTCTGCTCGCGCAGGTAGGTCATCAGGTTGCCGGCGGCCCAGTCGTCCAGCCCGCCGGCGCGCAGTGCCGCCACCGCGTCGGCGTCGGACTGCCGCAGCAGCGCCCGGACCCGGGCGCCGATCGCCCGCCCCAGCTCCACCGGTCGGCCGAGCTGGTCGCCCTTCCAGAACGGCATCCGGGCGGCCTGGCCGGGGGCGGGGGAGACCAGCACCCGGTCGGGGGTGATCTCCTCGATCCGCCAGGACGACGAGCCGAGCAGGAACACGTCGCCGACCCGGGACTCGTAGACCATCTCCTCGTCCAGCTCGCCGACCCGCGCCGCCCGTTCGGCGCCGGCCAGGAAGACGCCGAACAGCCCTCGGTCGGGGATGGTGCCGCCGCTGGTCACGGCGAGCCGTTGGGCGCCGGGCCGGCCGGTCAGCACGTCGGTGGCCCGGTCCCAGACCAGGCGGGGCCGCAGCTCGGCGAACGCGGTGGACGGGTAACGCCCGGAGAGCATGTCGAGCACCGCGTGCAGTGCCGAGTCGGGCAGCTCGGCGAAGGGCGCCGCGCGCCGGACCAGCACGGCCAGGTCACCGAGCTGCCACGGCTCCAGCGCCACCATGGCGACGATCTGCTGGGCCAGCACGTCGAGCGGGTTGCGCGGGTAGTGCAACTCCTCGATCGCGCCCGCACCCATCCGCTCGGCCACCACCGTGCAGGAGAGCAGGTCGCCGCGGTGCTTGGGGAAGACCACGCCGCGCGACACGGCGCCGACCTGGTGCCCGGCCCGGCCCACCCGTTGCAGCCCGGCCGCGACGCTCGGCGGCGCCTCGATCTGCACCACCAGGTCGACCGCGCCCATGTCGATGCCCAGCTCCAGGCTGGAGGTGGCCACCACGGCGGGGAGCTGGCCGGACTTGAGCGCCTCCTCGATGTGCTTGCGCTCCTCCCGGGAGACGCTGCCGTGGTGCGCCCGCGCGATCACCGGGGGCGCCCCGGCCGCCGCGCCGGACTGCGCCATCACCTCCGCCGGCTGCCGGGGCGCGCGCACCGGCCCGACC
>NZ_CADEAU010000608.1 GCF_902825405.1 Micromonospora maritima
CCGTCGACCGGTCCGGCGTCGCTGGCGGTCACGTTCGCCGAGGCGGAGCGCTGCCTGACCGCGCTGGGCGCGCTCGGCCGGGCCGGGCAGGGGGCGAGCACCGCGGAGCTGGGCTTCGTCGGGCTGCTGCTGGGCGCGGTCGGCGACTCCGGCGACCGGGACGTGACCCGGTTCCTCACCGCGACCGTGGGGCCGGTGCTCGACTACGACGCCCGGCGTGGCACCGCGCTGGTGAAGACGCTGGAGGCGTACTTCGGGGTGGGCGGCAGCCTGGCCCGGGCGGCCGAGCAGCTGCACGTGCACGTGAACACGGTGACCCAGCGGCTGGAGCGGGTCGGGCAGTTGCTGGGCGCGGACTGGCAGCGCCCGGAGCGGGCGCTGGAGGTGCAGCTCGCGTTGCGGCTGCACCGGCTCCGGACGCCGGCCGGCTGAGCCGGGCGGGTCAGCGGGGGCGCAGGCCGTCCAGGACCGCGTCGACGATCCGCTCGGGCAGGATCCGCTCGTCCTGGTCGGGGTGCCAGTGCAGCATCCGCTGGGTCAGCATCGGCGCGGTGAGCAACGCCATGGCCACCTCGACGTCGAGGTCGGCGCGCAGTTCTCCGCTGGCGACGGCGCGCAGCAACACCTCGCGCATGGCCTGGCGCCGCGGCTCGATGATCGCCTCGTAGGCCTGGCGGTGCGCGGAGCTGCGGCTCACCTCGGGCACCAGGCACGGCATGATCTTGCGGACCCGGGGGTCGACGTGCTGGCCCACGGCGCCAACCAGCAGGACCAGGTCGTCGCGGACGGAGCGGCCGCCGGTGCGGGGCGGGGCGCCCTTGAGCCGGCCCAGCGCGTCCAGCAGCAACGCCTCCTTGCCCGGCCAGCGCCGGTAGATGGTGGCCTTGCCGACGCCGGCGCGGGCGGCGATCGCCTCGATGGAGAGCGCCTCGACGGTGCTGCCCTCGGCCAGCAGGTCGAGGGTGGCCTCCACGATCGCCTCGTCCGCGCGGGTGCTCCGCGGTCGCCCGGGCGACCGCGGAGCATCCGCCGTGGAAGTCATGTCAGACATTGTCCACGAACCTACGCGGTCCCGGCCAACTCCCGCTCCGTGGCCGGGGCGGCGTCGGGGGCGACGACCGGCCGGCCCGGCATCCACCGCAGCACGATCACCATGCCGAGCGCCGCCACCAGCGCGGAGATGCCGGCCGCCCAGTGCATGGCCGAGACGAACGAGTCGTTGGCCGCGTCGATCAGTCGCGGCGCGGCCGGGCCGAGCCGGTCGGCGACCGCGTACGCCCCGGAGACCGACTCCCGGGCCGCGTCGCGGACCGGGGCGGGCAGGGCGGCGACCGCCGGGGCGACCTGGTCCCGGTAGACCGCGGAGAGCACCGAGCCGAGCACCGCGACGCCGAGCGCGCCGGCCACCTGGCGGATGGTGTTGCTGACCGCCGAGCCCACCCCGGCCTTCTCCCGGGGCAGCGCCGACATGATCGACTCGGTGGCCGGCGGCATGATGTTGGCCATGCCGGCGCCCTGGACGAAGCCCAGCGCCGAGAAGATCCAGATCGGCGTGTCCGCGTCGATGAAGACGAACGCGGCGAGCGCGATCGTGGTGAGCAGGAGCCCGACCGCCGCCACCGTCCGGCCGCCGTGGCGGCGGACCATGGCCGCGCTGCGCGGCGCGAAGATCAGCTGCGCGGCCGCGAACGGCAGGAACAGCAGGCCGCTCTCCAGCGGGCTGTAGCCGCGCACCAGTTGCAGGTAGAACGCGCCGAAGAACATCACGCCCATGGCGGCGAAGAAGACCAGGCCGACCAGGGCCACCGGGGCGGCGAACCGGGGCACCCGGAACAGCCGCACGTCCAGCGACGGGTGGTCGCTGCGCAGCTCGTGGGCCACGAACCAGCCGAGCACCGCCAGGCCGCCGACGATCGCCACCCAGACCTGCGGGCGGTCGAAGCCGTGCTCACCGCCGTCGATGATGCCGTAGGTGAGGGCGACCAGGCCGACCACGGACAGCAGCACGCCGAGCAGGTCGACCCGGCCGGGCGAGGGATCGCGGGACTCGGGCACCAGCACCGCGACCAGCACCACGCCGAGCGCCACCACCGGCACGTTGATCAGGAAGACCGAGCCCCACCAGTAGTGCTCCAGGAGCGCGCCGCCGAGCACCGGGCCGATCGCCACGGCGAGGCCGACCGCGCCGGCCCAGACCCCGATCGCCTTGGCCCGCTCGCGGGGGTCGAACACGTTGGAGATGATCGACAGCGTCACCGGCATGATGGCCGCGCCGCCGACGCCCATCAGCGCCCGGGCGGCGATCAGCTGCCCCGGGTCCTGCGCGTACGCCGACAGCAGCGAGGCCAGCCCGAACAGCGCCAGCCCGAGGATGAGGAAGCGGCGGCGGCCGAGCCGGTCACCGAGCACGCCGAAGGTGAACAGCAGGCCGGCGAAGACGAGCGTGTAGGAGTTGATCGCCCATTCCAGCTCGCCCTGGGTGGCGCCGAGGCCGTGCACCGGGTCGGCCAGGGTGCGCAGCGCGACGTTGAGGATGGTGTTGTCGAGGACGACCACGAGGAGGCTGATCACCAGCACCCCGAGGATCGCCCACCTCCTCGGGTGTCCCGTGTTCTCGTGCGGTTCCATTCGGGTTCTCCCCCCGGTTCACCCGCGTCGGAATACGATACGCGGCAGACTCGTAACGCAGCCGAGCGTAGGTGAGCAGGTTTCGATACGGAACCGGTTCGTATCGAATGTGCGCCAGGTCACGGTCAGGCGGGCGGGCCGGCGGCCAGCGCCAGCCGGAGCACCGCGTCGCGCACCGGCAGCAGGCGCCGCGCCTGGGAGAGCCGACCCGCCCACCGCGCGCCGGC
>NZ_CADEAU010000609.1 GCF_902825405.1 Micromonospora maritima
GTCGTCGGCGGCACGGCGACGGTCGGCGTGGTCGGCGCCGTGCTGGTGAGCGCGCGGCCCACCAGCAGCGCGACGACGAGCAGCAGCGGTACGCCGAGCGCGGCGAGCAGCCAGCCGGCGGGCCGGCGCGCGGAAAACCGGTCGAACAGCACGAAACTGACTGTAACCGAGCGGAAGCCCCCGTACCGCGAAGTGCGGCACGGGGGCTTCCGGGTGAGGTCAGCTCAGCTTCGCGCCGACGTGGATGGCGATCGCGTCGTGCGCGTTGACCGTGGCGGCGAACCAGCCCGCCGAGTCCACCGTGATCACCGGCCCGCTGCACGAGCCGTTGCTGAACGTGCCGTGGATGACGTCGCAGTAGCGGCCGGCCGGCAGTCCGGTGTAGTACGACCGGCCGCTGATCGCGCTGTCCTCGTCGTTGAGCGTCAGGTAGCCCTTGCCGGCCCGGCTGAACGCGATGTGCTGGTAGCCGTTGTCGTACCAGTTGGTGACACCGGCGCCCTCGGTGGCGTTGCGGAAGCCGACCATGTTGGCGATGACCGGCCAGCGGTGCTCGCACTCCCAGCCGGAGTAGCAGGTGGTGTTGGTGATCCGGTTGCTGCCGTCCGACGGGGGAGCCTGGTCCTTGCCGCTGAACGTGAAGCTCGACATCACCGCCGGGGTGCCGTACGGCCAGGCCAGCATGAACGCGTTGGCCAGGGCGTACTCGCCGCGGTCGCGGTAGGTGAGCACGCCGCCGTCGCGCTGGGTGTCGTGGTTGTCGGTGAAGACCACCGCCGAGCCGCCCGGCAGGTAGCCCCAGGACTCGCCGAAGGTGCGCAGGTACGCCAGCCGCTCGCTGTTGAACATCCGGGCCAGGTCCTTGCCGTACCGGAACTCGTGCACGTCGCCGTTGCCGGTGTACTCGGTCGGCTGGACCGGCTCACCCGCGCCGTAGATGACCTCCTGCACCAGGTACGCCGGGCGGGACAGCTTGGCCTTGATCGCCGCGATGTCGGCGGCCGGCATGTGCTTGCTGCCGTCCAGCCGGAACCCGTCCACGCCGAGCGAGAGCAGGTCGTTGAGGTAGCCGGCCAGCCGGGTGCGGACGTAGTCCGACTCGGTCTTGAGGTCGGCGAGGTTGACCAGCTCGCAGTTCTGCACCTCGTACCGGTCGTTGTAGTTGGCGATGTCGTTGTTGCCGTTGCGGCCGCAGTAGTGGAAGTCCTGCGACGAGTAGACGCCCGGGTAGTTGTAGTGGCCGTACGACGTGCCGGCCCAGCCGGTGCCGCCGTTCTCCTGCCCGGACATGTGGTTGACCACGGCGTCGACGATCACCTTGACGCCGGCGTTGTGGCAGGTGTTCACCATGGACTGGAACTGGGCGCGGGTGCCCTTGCGGGACTCGATCCGGTAGCTGACCGGCTGGTAGGACACCCACCACGGGCTGCTGTTGACGTGCTCTTGCGGCGGGGACACCTGGACGTAGCCGTAGCCCTTGGGGCCGAGCGTGCTGGTGCACTCGGCGGCCACCGAGGTCCAGTTCCACTCGAAGAGCTGGACGATGACCTTCTTGCTGCCTCCGGTGGCGGCGGCGGCCGGGGGAGCCGCCACGGTGGTCGGGACGAGCAGGCTCGCGGCCAGGCCCAGGACGAGGGCCGCGGCGCGGCATCGGCGTCGATGCATCAGGACTCCTGCGGGGTGCGGGGGTGCGGGGGAGTGGAGCCTGGGGAGGGCGTCAGTGCCGGCTTCTTGCAACCGGAACTGAAATTTTCCGCAAGGTTACGAGTGTGTTGCAAGGACTGTCAATGCATGGGCATCTGTCGTTGCGTTCCGTGCTACACGCGCGCCCGGTCGGGACGGTTCGAGGAATCGGCCGAGAAATTCCCCACCGGAGGTGATCCGTCCGGCGCGTCGCTCCGTACCTGAGGTGGGAGCAGGGTCGGCCGGTGGGGGCGCCGCCGCGAGACGATCGAGGAGCAGATGGCCCGGGCACAGCAGAACGAGAAGGCGACGACCGTCCGGACCACCACCACCAGCCGTGGTGTCCGGACCATGTCGAAGTCCGCGATGGTGGCGCTGACCGCCTCCGCGCTCGGCCTCGCGTGGGCGGGTGTCGAGCTGGCCGGCGCCGGCGGCGTCATGTACTCGTACGGATTCTTCTTCACCGAGTTCTTCGCCGGGGTGGTCGCCCTGGTCTCACTGAGCCTCACCGTGATGCTGGGGCTGCTCGCCACCGACCGGCTGGTGCTGCTCATCCGGCACCGGGTGCTGCTCCAGTCGGCCCACCGGGCCACCGGCGTGCTCGGCGTGGCCGGGCTGGTCTTCCACGTCATCACCAAGATCGCGATCGGACGGGCCGGGCCCACCGACGCGGTGGTGCCGTTCGTCGGCGGCAGCGGCCTCTACGTCGGGCTCGGCACCGTCGCCGCGATGCTGATGGTGAGCGTGCTCTGGACCGGCCTGATCCGGGTCCGCTTCGCCGGCGTCGGTCCGAAGTGGTTCTGGCGGGCGCTGCACTCGATGGCGTACGTGTCCTGGCCGTTCGCGCTGTTCCACGGGCTCAACGCGGGCCGGCCGGCGGCCACCTGGGTGGTGCTCAGCTACCTCGCCTGCGTGGTGCTCGTGGTGATGGCGCTGCTGGTGCGCCTCTCCGTCCACCTCGGCAAGCGCAGCCGCGAGCAGCACCAGGCCGCCGCCCTGAACAAGGCGATGGCCGGCAAGGGCGAGGAGCGTACCGGCGTGTTCGCCGCGCTCGGCCGCAAGAAGGCCGCCGAGAAGGAGGAGAGCGGCGCCGGCCGGGGCCGCTGGGCCGAGGCGACCGCCACCTGGACCGCCCCGGCCGGCACCGCCCGGCGGCGGGACCCCGAGCGG
>NZ_CADEAU010000610.1 GCF_902825405.1 Micromonospora maritima
GGCCGGCACCTGCACGCCCTCGCCCACAACCGCGACCCGCGCGCGGTGCAGGTGGGTCGCCGCCGCTCCTCGATGGGCGCGCAGCACGCGCTGGGCCGCGAGCCGCACTCCCCCGCCGAGCTGGACGCCGTGCTGGCCGGCCTGGTCGACCGGGTGACCGGGCGGATGCGCGACGCCCGGCGCACCGGCCGCACGGTGACGCTGCGGCTGCGCTTCGCCGACTACACCCGGGCCACCCGGTCGCACACCCTGGACAAGCCGACCGCGCAGACCGCGCCGCTGCGGGCCGCCGCCCGCGCGCTGCTGCGGGCCGCGCTGCCGCTGATCGAGCTGCGGGGCGTCACCCTGCTCGGCGTCTCGGTGGGCAACCTCGACGGCGGACACAATGAGCTCACGCTGCCCTTCACCCCGGAGCCGGGGCCCGCCCTGGACGCCGCGGTCGACGCCGTCCGGGACCGCTTCGGTTCCCGGGCGCTGACCCGCGGTGCGCTGCTCGGCCGCGACCCCGGCGTCGAGATGCCCCGGTTGCCCGACTGAGCGTCTCCTACCCGGGTAGGAGACGCCCGTCGGACCCGGGGCCGCGACCGCGGCCGCCGGTCGGGCGCGACCGGGGCGGCCGGCCACCAGCATCTACAGGCATGACTACCGTGGTGAACCGGGCGGCCGGATGGCACCGCCCTCTGATGCTCCTCGTGTCCGCGATGGCGGTGCTCACCGTCGTCGCCACCGTCGGCCTGGTGGCCGACCCCCGCGTACTCACCGGCGCGCCCGCCTGGCTCAAGCCGCTGAAGTTCGCGATCTCGTTCGTGCTCTACGGCCTCACCCTCGCCTGGATGCTCTCGCTGCTGCCCCGACGCAGCCGCCTGGCCGAACGCGCGGCCACCGTGATCGTGGCCATGTCGGTGCTGGAGATGGTCGTCATCGTCGGCCAGGTGCTACGCGGCACGACCAGCCACTTCAACGGCACGACACCGCTGGACGAGGCGCTGTTCGACGTCATGGGCGCGGCCATCATGGTGCTGTTCCTGGCCCAGGTGGTGCTCGCGGTGGTGCTGCTGCGCCGGCCCACGCCGGACCGCGCCGGCGGGTACGCCGTCCGCCTCGGTCTCGGCGTCTCCCTGCTCGGCATGCTCGTCGCGTTCCCGATGGTGGCGCAGCGTCCGGCCGGGGCACCGGCCGGGATCAGCGGCGCGCACAGCGTCGGCGTGCCCGACGGCGGCCCCGGGCTGCCCCTGGTCGGCTGGAGCACCACCGGCGGCGACCTGCGCGTCGGCCACTTCGTCGGACTGCACGCGTTGCAGGCGCTGCCGCTGCTGGCGATCCTGCTCGACCGGTTCCTCGGCGCGCGGCTGGACGAGTCGACCCGGGCCCGGCTGGTGCTCGTCGGCGGCGCCGCGTACGCCGGGGTCACGCTGCTGCTCACCGGGCAGGCGTTGCGCGGTCAGCCGCTGCTGCGCCCGGACGCGCTCACCCTGACCACGGCGGCGGTGCTGGCGCTCGCCACCGCGACGGCGGTCGGCCTGGTCCTGGGCCGCCGGTCCCGCCGCGCCGGGGTGGTGCTGGTCGGATGAGCGCCACGCTGTTCGGCCTCACCTTCGCCCTCGCCGCGCCGTTCTGGGCGCTGATGATCCTGGCGCCCCGCTGGTCGTGGACCGCGCGGATCGTCGGCTCGCCGCTGATCGTGGCGCCGGTCCTGCTGGTCTACGCGGTCCTGGTGCTGCCGGCGCTCGGCGCGGTGCTGCCGGTGGTCACCGCGCCCACGCTCGACGGTCTGCGGGTGCTGCTCGGCACCGCCGACGGCGCGGCGGCCGCCTGGGCCCACATGATCGGTTTCGACCTGTTCGTGGGGCGGTGGATCTGGCAGGACGCCCGCGAGCGCGGCGTACCGACGATCGCGCTCGCGCCGGTGCTGGTCCTGACCGTCCTGCTGGGCCCGCTCGGCCTGGCCGTCCACCTCGGACTACGCGCCCGGTGGCGGCAGCCGGTGGGCGTGGTGGCCCCGGCCGCACCGGTTGCCTAGGCTGGCGTCGTGGGCTGGGTCGGTCGGCTGTTCGACGCGCGCGACACGCTCGCGCGGATGCTGCTGCTGGACCTCAGCGGCGTCGGCTACCTGGTCGTCGGCGCGCACGGTCGGCCCGGGCCGACGGCGACGCAGTGGTTGCTCGCGCTCGCGGCGTTCACGGTGGCGCTGCTGTGCCACCGCCGGCCGCTGCTGAACCTGCTGCTCCAGTCCGCGCTGCTGGTGGCGGCGTTGCCGTTGGTCGACGACGTGACGATCAACCAGGTCGGCGCGAGCTGGGCTCTGCTGGAGCTGACCATGCGGGCCGCCCGACCCCGGACGTTCTGGCTCGCGGCCGGCCTGGTGACCGCGATCGACCTGAGCCACGTGGTCGGCGACCCGCTCCGGCAGGCCCTCACCGGTGTGTTCGGGCTGGCCGTCACCGTCGGCCTGCCGCTGCTGCTCGGCCTGGTCGTGCGGACCACCAGGGAGTTGGCGCGGCAGGCCGAGGAGCGGGCCGCGGCGGAGCAGCGCCGGCACGAGTCGGAGAGCCGCGCCGCACGCGCCGACGAACGCGCCGCCATCGCCCGGGAGCTGCACGACGTGCTGGCCCACCACGTCGCGTCGATGGTGTTGCGGGTCGGGGTGGCCCGGCACGTGCTGACCGACCTCGACCCCCGGGTCGGCGAGGTCTTCGACGACGTGCACCGCACCGGCACGGCGGCGCTGACCGACCTGCGGCGGCTGGTCGCGGTGCTGCGTGACCCCGACGGCGTACGCGGCGACGCGGCACTGACCGCGATCGAGCCGGCGGCGCTGCCGGCCGCGCTCGGCGCGGCGGT
>NZ_CADEAU010000611.1 GCF_902825405.1 Micromonospora maritima
AGCGCGGCGGCCGCCGTCAGCGGGTCGCCGCCGGCCACCCGCGCCGCCGCGTCGAGCGCGGCCGACCCCTCGGGGGTACGCAGCGCGGAGAGCTGGTCGAGGTCCACCCGGACCATTCTCCCGACCCGCCCCGGGACCGATACGGCGGGCGACGCGCTGGCACTCTCCTTGACGGAGTGCTAGCCGAGGAATAACCTGCGATTAGCACTCTCACCCTGAGGGTGCCAACACCCGGGCCCCGTGCCCGGGAGTTGAGCGCCAGGCGGACCGGCACCCGCGACGACGGCCCCGCCCGGTGGCATGTGGCAGATTGACGCTGGTCGGCATGCCGACCGGTAACGACACCAAGTACCCGGGAGGGTATGCCCGTGACTACCGCGACCAAGGTTGCGATCAAGCCGCTCGAGGACCGCATCGTGGTCCAGGCGAACGAGGCCGAGACCACCACCGCCTCGGGCATCGTGATCCCCGACACCGCCAAGGAGAAGCCGCAGGAGGGCACCGTCCTCGCTGTCGGCCCGGGCCGGATCGACGACAAGGGCAACCGCGTGCCGGTCGACGTGAAGGTCGGCGACACCGTCCTCTACTCGAAGTACGGCGGCACCGAGGTCAAGTACGCCGGCGAGGAGTACCTGGTGCTCTCCGCCCGCGACGTCCTCGCGGTCATCGAGAAGTAAGCAACCGATCAGTGTCGTTGCCCCGGTCCGGCTCGCCGGGCCGGGGCAACGGTGCTTCGAAGGGATACTGATGGCGAAGATCCTCAGCTTCTCGGACGACGCGCGGCACCTGCTCGAGCACGGTGTCAACGCCCTCGCGGACGCGGTCAAGGTCACCCTCGGCCCGCGCGGTCGCAACGTCGTCCTGGACAAGAAGTTCGGTGCGCCCACGATCACCAACGACGGCGTGACCATCGCCAAGGAGATCGAGCTCACCAACCCGTACGAGAACCTCGGCGCGCAGCTGGTCAAGGAGGTGGCGACCAAGACCAACGACGTCGCCGGCGACGGGACCACCACCGCCACCGTGCTGGCCCAGGCCATGGTCCGCGAGGGCCTGCGCAACGTGGCCGCCGGCACCAACCCGACCGGCCTGAAGCGGGGCATCGACGCGGCGGCCGCCAAGGTCTCCGAGGCGCTGCTCGGCAAGGCCGTCGAGGTCGCCAGCAAGGAGTCGATCGCGCACGTGGCGACCGTCTCCGCGCAGGACCCGGCCATCGGCGAGCTGATCGCCGAGGCGATGGAGAAGGTCGGCCGCGACGGTGTCATCACCGTCGAGGAGGGCTCCGCGCTCACCACCGAGCTGGAGGTGACCGAGGGTCTCCAGTTCGACAAGGGCTTCATCTCGCCGAACTTCGTCACCGACGTGGAGGGGCAGGAGTCGGTCCTGGAGGACCCGTACATCCTGATCACCACGCAGAAGATCTCGGCGATCGAGGAGCTGCTGCCGCTGCTGGAGAAGGTCCTCCAGAACAACAAGCCGCTGCTGATCATCGCCGAGGACGTCGAGGGCCAGGCCCTGTCCACGCTCGTGGTCAACGCCATCCGCAAGACCCTCAAGGTCTGCGCGGTCAAGGCCCCCGGCTTCGGCGACCGCCGCAAGGCGATGCTCCAGGACATGGCGGTCCTGACCGGGGCCGAGCTGGTCGCCCCGGAGCTGGGCTACAAGCTCGACCAGGTCGGCCTGGAGGTGCTCGGCACCGCCCGCCGCGTCGTGGTCGACAAGGAGAACACCACTGTCGTCGACGGTGGCGGCCAGGCCTCCGACGTCGCCGACCGGGTCGCCCAGATCCGCAAGGAGATCGAGGCCTCGGACTCCGAGTGGGACCGGGAGAAGCTGGCCGAGCGGCTGGCGAAGCTCTCCGGCGGCATCGCGGTGATCAAGGTCGGCGCGGCCACCGAGGTCGAGATGAAGGAGCGCAAGCACCGCATCGAGGACGCCATCGCCGCGACCAAGGCCGCGGTCGAGGAGGGTACGGTCCCGGGCGGCGGCGCCGCGCTGGCCCAGATCCTGCCGGTGCTCGACGACGACCTGGGCTTCACCGGCGAGGAGAAGGTCGGCGTCTCGATCGTGCGCAAGGCGCTTGTCGAGCCGCTGCGCTGGATCGCCCAGAACGCCGGCCACGACGGCTACGTGGTGGTGCAGAAGGTCGTCGCCCAGGAGTGGGGCACCGGCCTGGACGCCGCCACCGGCGAGTACGTCGACCTGGCCAAGTCCGGCATCCTCGACCCGGTGAAGGTGACCCGCAACGCGGTCTCCAACGCCGCGTCGATCGCCGGCCTGCTGCTCACCACCGAGAGCCTGGTCGTGGAGAAGCCGGCCGAGCCGGAGCCGGCCGCCGCCGGTGGGCACGGCCACTCGCACGGCCACGGCCACCAGCACGGCCCGGGCTTCTGACCCGAGGAGTACGCCCGACGTCGGGGCACACCGCCGATCCGGCGGTGTGCCCCGACGTGCTTACGGAACGCTGACGAGATTGGCAGCCGGCCCGCCCGGTCGACCAGACTGGACGGCGTGCGCATGATCTCCCGCCGCCACGCGGCGCTGGCCGGTGTCGTCGCCGCCGTCGTGGCGCTCGGCACGGCCGAGCCGGTGGCCGTCCTGACCGGCCCCCGGTCCGCCCCGCTGATCGCCGTCGGCGGCGTCGTCGTCGACCTGGTGCCCGAGCCGCTCAAGCAGTTCGCCATCGCCGTCTTCGGCACGTACGACAAGATCGCCCTGCTGGTCGGGACGGCGCTGCTGCTGGCCGGCTTCGCGGCGCTGCTCGGCCTCGCGGCGGCCCGGCGACTGGCGAGATCGGAAGAGCGTCGTGTAGGGAAAGAGTGTTCAGAGCGGTGTAGA
>NZ_CADEAU010000612.1 GCF_902825405.1 Micromonospora maritima
GGGGCCGGGCACCCGGACGCCGCCGGGTCCCCGGGCTGGGGACACCGGCGGCGGTCCTCGCCGCAACCGCCGCCGGCATCGACAGGTACGGCCGGCGGCGGGGAAAGGTTCGACGTCAGACGCCGGTGTGACCGTACGCGGTCGTCCGCTTGCGGAACGGTCGCCCGGCCGCCGAGGCGATCGCCCGCAACTGCTCCTCGGTCCGGGCCGAACCGTTGCCCGACCCGGCCATCCGGGAGATGGTCTCCTCCATCAGCGTGCCGCCGAGGTCGTTGCAGCCGCCCCGCAGCATCTCCGCCGTGCCCGCGTCGCCGAGCTTCACCCAGGAGCACTGGATGTTGTCGATCCGGCCGTGCAGCAGCAGCCGGGCCATCGCGTGCACCGCCCGGTTCTCCCGCCAGGTCGGCCCCGGCCGGGCGATGCCGGCCAGGTAGATCGGCGCGTTGGTGTGCACGAACGGCAGCGCCACGAACTCGGTGAACCCGCCGGTGCGGTCCTGCACCCCGGCCAGCACCCGGAAGTGGGCCAGCCACTGGCCCGGGTGGTCGACGTGGCCGTACATCATCGTGGAGCTGGACCGGATGCCCAGCTCGTGGGCCGTGCTCACCACGTCGACCCAGGCGGCGGCCGGCAGCTTGCCCTTGGTGAGCACCCAGCGCACGTCGTCGTCGAGGATCTCGGCGGCGGTGCCCGGGATGGTGTCCAGACCGGCCTCGCGCAGCATGCCGAGCCACTCCCGCACCGGCACGCCGGCCTTCGCCGCCGCGGTGACGATCTCCATCGGGGAGAACGCGTGCACGTGCATCCCCGGCACCCGCGCCTTGATCGCGCGGACGATGTCGGCGTAGCCGGTGACCGGCATCTTCGGGTCGATCCCGCCCTGGAGGCAGACCTCGGTGGCGCCGGCCGCCCACGCCTCCTCGGCCCGGTCGGCCACCTGCGAAAGCGACAGCCGGAACGCGTCGGCGTCGCTCTCCCGCTGGGCGAAGGCGCAGAACCGGCAGCCCACGTAACAGACATTGGTGAAGTTGATGTTCCGGTTGACCACGTAGGTCACGTCGTCGCCGACCGTGTCCCGGCGCACGTCGTCGGCGATCCGGCAGAGCGCGTCCAGCGCCGGGCCGTCCGCGCCGAACAGCGCCAGCGCCTTCGCCTCGTGCGCCGGCGTCAGCAGCGCGGCCGGGTCGTCCGCGGCCAGCCGCAGGCCCGCGCGCAGGTCGGCGTCCGCGCCACCGGATCCGGGTACGCCGACCGGGCGCGTGATCTTGTTCGCCACCTCGGTCCAGTCGCCGTAGACGCTGTCGAAGTCGCCCCGCCGGTCCTCGGTGCGGCCGGTGACGTCGATCGTGACGTGCAGGTCGGTCCGGCCGCCGAACACCTCCTCCGGCTCCTGCCAGGGCCGTCCCACCGGGCGGGCCGCCTCGACCGCGAGCCCGGTGGCCGGGTCGGCGAGCGCGGTGACGTGCGGCAGCAGGCGCGGGTCCAACCACGGTGCGCCGGCCCGGACGTACTCGGGGTAGACGGTCAGCCGCTCGCGCAGCGTGAACCCTGCACTCGCGGTACGCGCCGCCAGCTCGTCCAGCTGCGGCCAGGGACGCTCCGGGTTGACGTGGTCGGGGGTGACCGGCGAGACGCCGCCCCAGTCGTCGATGCCGGCGCGCAACAGCAGGTCGTACTCGCCGGCGATGAGGTTCGGCGGGGCCTGGATGCGGGCCTTCGGGCCGAGCAGCACCCGGGCCACCGCCACGGTGACGGCCAGATCGTGCAGCTCCGCGTCCGGCATGCCGCGCATCGCGGTGTCCGGCTTGGCGCGGAAGTTCTGCACGATCACCTCCTGGAGGTGGCCGTACTCCCGCATCGCGCGACGGATCGCGAAGATCGCGTCGACCCGCTCGGCCCGGTCCTCGCCGATGCCGATCAGGATGCCGGTGGTGAACGGCACCCCGACCCGGCCGGCGTCGTCGAGCACCCGCAACCGCACCGCGGGTTCCTTGTCCGGCGAGCCGTGGTGCGGGCCGCCGGGCTCCGACCAGAGCCGGGTGGCGGTGGTCTCCAGCATCATGCCCATGCTCGGCGCGACCGGCTTGAGCCGCTGCAACTCCGACCAGGAGAGCACGCCCGGGTTGAGGTGCGGCAGCAGGCCGGTCTCCTCCAGCACCGCCACGGCGCAGGCGCGCAGGTAGTCGAGCGTCGAGTCGTACCCCCGCTCGTCCAGCCACCGCCGGGCCGCCGGCCACCGCTCCTCGGGCCGGTCGCCGAGCGTGAACAGCGCCTCCTTGCAGCCCTGCGCGGCGCCCTCGCGGGCGATCGCCAGCACCTCGTCGCGTTCCAGGTAGGCGGCGGGCAGCCGGTGCGGCACGGTGGCGAACGTGCAGTAGTGGCAGCGGTCCCGGCAGAGCCGGGTCAGCGGGACGAAGACCTTCTTGGAGAAGGTCACCACGCCCGGCCGCCCGGCGTCGCGCAGACCGGCGTCGCGGATGTCACCGGCGACCCGGAACAGCTCGTCCAGCGCCGGACCGCGCGCGGTGAGCAGGGCCGCCGCCTCGTCCGCGTCCAGCGCCCGGCCGGTGGCGGCGCGGCCGAGCGCCCGCCGGACGCTCGCCTCGGTCGGGACGGGCTCGCTGCGATCAACCATCGGCCCAGCCTATGCGGTGACGCTCGCGGGCCGGTCGAGGTGTGCAGGAGGGCCGCTCGACACCGGCCCGTCCGCGGGCGGCGGCGTTCGGCCGCCGCCCACGGGACGGTCACCGGGGCTGGTTCGGGTCCTCGCGGTCGAAGCGCTGGGTGCGCTCGTCCCCGGGCGGGAACGACGGCTGGCCCGGCTCGGCGGGCTGAC
>NZ_CADEAU010000613.1 GCF_902825405.1 Micromonospora maritima
CCGGCGCAGCCTGGCTCTGTTCGGGTACGGCCCGAAGACCCTCGCCCGGATCCTGCGGATGCGCCGTGCGCTCGACCTGGCCCACGCCGGCGCGCCGCTCGCCGAGGTCGCCGCCCGGACCGGGTACGCCGACCAGGCCCACCTCACCCGGGACGTCCGGGAGTTCGCCGGCATGCCCCCGACGCGCCTGCTCGCCGAGGCCGGCGGCTGACCCGGCGCGGGTGGCCGGTCCCGACCAAGGTGCCCGGGCGGGTGGTCAGTCGGCGGGCAGCGGCGCGAACAGGTCGACGCCGTTGCCGTCCGGGTCGTGCAGGACCGCGTACCGCTGGCCCCAGAAGGCGTCCCACGGCGGCAGTTCCCCGTGGTGGCCCGCGGCGGTCAGCTCGGCGTACCAGCGGTCCACCTCCGCCGGGTCCGCGCAGCGGAAGGCCAGGTTCATCCGCGGGCTGCCGGTGGCCGGGACGAAGCGCGGGTGGAAGCCGCGGACCACCTCCACGGTGTCCCAGGCCAGCCGGACGCCGGAGGGCAGGGTGACCTCCACGTGGGGTTCCGTCTCGGCGCCGGGCGGGATCGGCAGCCCCAGCCGGCGGTAGAAGTCGAGCGTGCGGGCCATGTCGGTGACGACCGTCCCGACGAGATCGAACTGCGGTGTCATGGCCGCCACGCTAGGCCGCGCGGGCCCCTGCGGTCTTGAACGGATCGGACGGGGGACGAGTCACGGGTGTGCCGGCGCGTCCGGTTCCCGGGGCGTACGGTGGGTGACAAGTCCGGCTTTGAGCAATAAAGCTCGCATACCGGGCTGCGCTCCGATGACCGGCAAGGGGAAGGAAAGTAGCCGTGACGCACCTGGCCTACCTGGACGCGGGATCCGGCAGTCTGATCGTGCAGGCGGTGGTCGGCGGGGTGGCCGGAGTGGCCGTGGCCGCCAAGCTCTACTGGCGCCGCCTGGTGTCCCGCTTCCGCCGTCAGCCCACCGACCAGGGCTGACCGGCGTGACGGTCCCCGACACCGGCGTACGCGTCGAGCCCGGCTCCTTCCGCGACCCCGGCAACCGCGTCTTCCACCGCGGCGACGAGGTGCTGCGCGGCCTCGACGAACGCTCCGCGCGCGACTGGCGGGCGCTGTCCGCCGCCGACTTCTTCCGGAACCTGACCGCCGCCGGCCACGTCGTCGGCACCGAGGAGCTGACGCCGACGCCCGTCGACGCGCCCTGGGCCGCGGTGCTGCGCCACGACCGGATCCCGTTCGTGTCGCACCCCTACGAGTGGTCCTGCGCGATGCTGCGCGACGCGGCGCTGCTGCACCTGGACGTGCTCGGCGCGGCGCTGGACGCCGGCTTCACCACCAAGGACGGGTCGGCCTACAACGTGCAGTGGCGGGGCGCCCGGCCGGTCTTCATCGACGTCGGCTCCTTCGAGGCACTGCGCGACGGCGAGCCCTGGGCCGGCTACCGGCAGTTCTGCCAGACCCTGCTCTACCCCCTGCTCGTCCAGGCCCACCTCGGCCTGGACTTCCAACCGTTCCTGCGGGCCCGAATCGACGGGATCGAGCCGGACCAGATGCGCCGGCTGTTCGCCGGGACCCGACGCTTCCGGGCCGGCGTGCCCACCCACGTGCACCTGCACGGCGCGATGCAGGCCCGCAACTCCGCCGCCAGCACCAGCGACGTACGCGCCCAGCTGCGCGACGCCGGCTTCTCCCGGGAACTGGCCCGGGGCACCGTGCGCGGGCTGGCGAAGCTGGTCCGCCGGCTCGACCACCGGCCCGGGGACAGCCACTGGTCGGACTACCAGCGGACCTGCGCGTACTCGGTGCCGGACCGGCAGGCCAAGGAGACCTTCGTCGACCGGGCGGTGGCCGCCACCGCCCCCGGCACGGTGCTGGACCTGGGCGCCAACGACGGCCGGTACGCCCGCATCGCCGCCCGGCACGCCGCGCACGTGGTCGCGGTCGAGCAGGACCCGGCCGTGGTCGACGCGCTCTACCGCGCCCTGCGCGACGAGGGGGAGCAGCGCATCCTGCCGCTGGTGCTGGACCTGGCCGACCCGTCGCCCGGCGGTGGCTGGCGCGGCGTCGAGCGGGCCGCGTTCGCCGACCGGGCCCGCGCCGACGTGGTTCTCGCCCTGGCGCTGGTCCACCACCTGGCGATCGGTCGCAACGTCCCGCTGCCGGAGGTGCTGGACCAGCTCACCGCGTTCACCGCGACCGGCGGCGCCCTGGTGGTGGAGTTCGTCCACCCGGAGGACCCGATGGCCCGCCGGCTGCTGGCCAACAAGCCGGACGGGCTCTTCCCCGACTACCGGCGGGACGCCTTCGAGGCGTTGCTGGCCCGCCGCGGACGGGTGGTCGCCCGCACCGAGCTGCCGTCCGGCACCCGCACGCTCTACCAGGTGGTGGTGGGTGGCTGAGGACGTCCTCGCGCCACCACGGGAGCGCCCGCCGGACACCGACCGGCCACGGCGGCGGGTCGGCTGGCGGGCCGAGGCGGCGCGGCTGGCCGAGGTGGTGGCACTGGTCGGGCTGGTGGTCACCCAGCCCTTGCTGGACGTGCTCGGCCGCAGCCCGGACTTCTTCCTGTTCCACCGCGCCGCGAGCGGCGACGTGCTGCTCCTGGTCGCCCTGATCGCACTGGTGCCGACGCTGCCGTTCGCGGCGCTCGGCGCGCTGTCCCGGCTCGCCGGACGCGTCACCCGGGCCGTGGTGCACACCGTGACCGTGGGCCTGCTGCTCGCCGCGCTGGCGGTCCAGGTCGGCCGGCACGTCACGCCGCTGCGCGGCGTACCCCTGCTGGTCGTGGCCGGGCTGGCCGGGGCCGCCGGG
>NZ_CADEAU010000614.1 GCF_902825405.1 Micromonospora maritima
GGTCGGGGTGGGCGTCGGGGTCGGCGCCGGGCCACTGGGCGCGGCAGCCGGCGGGCCGGCTGGCGCCGACGAACCGGCTACGAACGCGCTCCGCAGCCGCCGGGCGACAGGCGCCTCGACGGTGCTGGACGCGGACTTCACGAACTCGCCCATCTCCTTGAGTTTGGCGAGAACGGTCTTACTTTCGACCCCGAGCTCCTTGGCAAGCTCGTGTACGCGGGCCTTTCCTGCCACTGCACTCCTCACTCCGAGGTCGTGCGGGCAGCACCCGCAGCGACCTCACTCGTGCACTTGAAGCCTGGTCATTTCAGGGACTTCATCGTGTGCTCATGTCGGTCGTCCTACCTTGCTAGCGACCCTCGACCGGTCGGGTTGACCGGTCGTCGGGGGTTGCGCGTCGACGTGCTCCGCGAGCGCACCGTGGTCGGGGACCCCGGTGACGCGCAGTGCCCGCCCGAAGGCGCGGCGCCGCACCGCTTGCGCGAAGCAGGCCGGATTGGGGTGCATGTTCGCTCCCCGACCCGGCAGTCTGCGGGCCGGATCGGGCCGAAGACTGGTCTGACCAGCCTTTTCACCGACCGCGACGACCCGCAGCAACTCGCTGGCCGGCGCTCGTTTCCGGCAGCCCACACAGGTGCGCTCCGGCAGCGCGCGTCGTGCCACTGAGCAAGTCTACCCCTAGCTGCTCGAGATCGCGCCGCCCGGCTCCGGGACGTGATCAGCTCCGCCCCGCGCGGACGGGCCGGCGGTCTCCGCGTCGGAGCGGATGTCGATCCGCCAACCGGTAAGACGGGCCGCGAGGCGGGCGTTCTGCCCTTCCCGGCCGATCGCGAGGGAGAGCTGGAAGTCCGGGACGGTGACCCGGGCGGTACGGCTGGCCAGGTCGACCACCTCGACCCGCAGCGCCTTGGCCGGCGAGAGCGCGTTGCCGACGAAGGTGGCCGGGTCGTCCGACCAGTCGATGATGTCGATCTTCTCGCCGTGCAGCTCGCTCATCACCGCGCGGACCCGCTGGCCCATCGGGCCGATGCAGGCGCCCTTGGCGTTGACGCCGGAGGCGGTCGACCGGACCGCGATCTTCGTACGGTGACCTGCCTCACGCGCGATCGCGCCGATCTCCACCGTGCCGTCGGCGATCTCCGGCACCTCCAGCGCGAACAGCTTCTTCACCAGCGCCGGGTGCGAGCGGGACAGCGTGATCTGCGGCCCGCGCATGCCCTTGGCGACGTGCACCACGACGCAGCGGATCCGCTCGCCGTGCTCGTACCGCTCGCCGGGGACCTGCTCGGACTGGGGCAGGACGCCCTCCAGCTTGCCCAGGTCGACGCTGACGATGCCCTTCTCCCGGCGGGTCTCGTGCGCCTGCACCACGCCGGTGACCAGGTCACCGTCGCGGCCGACGTACTCGCCGAAGTGCACCTCGTCGGTGGCCTCCCGCAGCCGCTGGAGGATCACCTGCTTGGCGGTCATGGCGGCGATGCGGCCGAAGTCGTGCGGGGTGTCGTCCCACTCCCGGGTGACGGTGCCGTCGGCGTCCAGCTCCTGCGCGTAGACCGAGGCGGCCCCGCTCTTACGGTCGATCTCCACCCGGGCGTGCGGCTCGGCGCCGTCGGTGTGCCGGTAGGCGGTCAGCAGCGCGGTCTCGATCGCCGCGAGGATCGTGTCGAACGGGATCTCCCGCTCGCGCTCCAGGGCGCGCAGCGCCGCGAGGTCGATGTTCACCTCTCCTCGTCCTCCAGATCTTCGTCGTCGTCGATGTCGGTGTCGTCACCGAGGTCTTCGTCGTCCAGGCGGGTGAACTCCACCTGGACCCGGCCGGGCCCCAGCTCGGCGTACGGGTGGGTAGCGGTCCCGGCGTCGCTCTCCAGCTCCACGCGCTCGTCGTCGGCGGCCGTCACCCGGCCGGTGAGCTGCCGGTCGCCGGCCTCGCCCCGCAGGGTGACCTTGACCAGCCGGCCGACGTTGCGTCGCCAGTGCCGGGGCAGGGTGAGCGGGCGGTCCACGCCGGGCGAGCTGACCTCCAGCTGGTACTCGCCGGCGACGATGTCGCCGCCGGCCTCCTCGGCCGCGTCCAGAGCCGCGGAGACCGCCCGGGACACGTCCGCGACGGCGTCCAGGTTGATCCCGCCGTCGGCGTCCACGACCACCCGGACCACGTGCCGGCGGCCGGCCCGGGAGACGGAGAGGTCCTCCAGGTCGTAGCCGGCGGCGGTGACCACCGGCTCGATCACCTCGCGCAGCCGGGTCCGGCGCGCGGCGAGGTCGCCGCGGGGTGCGCCGCCCCGGTCCGTGCCGCGGGGGCCGTCGGACCGGCGAGGCCGTCCGCTGGGCCCCGTCGGCCGGGTGGCACGGCCACGCTGCGTCATTCCGCGCACCTCTCTGCTGTTGCCACGGCCCACCGGGCCGTGATGGGTCCCGCGCCGGCGCGGGCGGTCCGCCCGCCATGCCGGTACGCCACCGGGGCGTCCGCGCCCGGTGGCTGCGCAGAGCGTAACGCTTGCGCCGGGCGGCGGCCCGGGCGGCGCACCGACGACCCTGCCCCACGGGGCGGTGGGGATGGTGTTGACTTGTGCGGTGGGGACCGGCAGAACACCATCCGACCAGGTCAGAGCGGGGCAAACCCGGCGTCGACTGTTGCGCGCCGGCGCGCTGGTGGCGCTCGGCGGCGCGACCGCGCCGCTGACTGGTTGTGATCTTTTCGACCGTGACGACGAGCCGTCGCCGCCGGACGCGTTGGAGCCGCTGGCGGCTGAGGCGCTGGCGCTGGAGGCCCGCTACCGGGCCGCGGCCACCGCCACGCCGGCGCTCGCCGGGCGGT
>NZ_CADEAU010000615.1 GCF_902825405.1 Micromonospora maritima
GTCGCGCTGCCCAGCCGCGGTGGCCCGCCCACCATGGCCGGCCGCTGGTCGCGACTGCCCGAACGCGACCTCGACCCGACCCGTCGGGCCGCCGCGCTGGCCGACCTGCTGCTCGAACGACACGGCGTGGTGACCCGGGGCGCGGTCGTGGCGGAGCAGGTGACAGGCGGTTTCGCCGCGGTCTACCCGGTGCTGTCCGCGCTGGAGGAACGCGGGGCCGCCCGACGCGGCTACTTCGTCGAGGGCCTCGGCGCGGCCCAGTTCGCGGTGCCCGGCGCGGTCGACCGCATCCGCGCGCTGACCGACGACACCCGCGACCGGGGCGGCCCGGCCGTGGTGCTGGCCGCCACCGACCCGGCGAACCCGTACGGCGCGGCGCTGCCCTGGCCGGAACGTGTGGTCGACTCCGGCGACGGCACGGCCCCGGCCACCGGCCACCGGGCCGGCCGCAAGGCCGGCGCGTTGGTCGTGCTGGTCGGCGGCGACCTGGTGCTCTACGTCGAGCGGGGCGGTCGCACGATCCTGTCGTTCACCGACGACACCGACACGCTCGGCGCGGCGGGCAAGGCACTCGCCGACGCGGTGCACTCCGGCGCGCTCGGCGCGATCTCGGTGGAGCGCGCGGACGGCGAGGCGGTGCACGCGTCCCCGCTGCGCGACGCGCTCACCGCCGCCGGCTTCCGGGCCACCCCGCGCGGTCTCCGTCTGCGCGGCTGACCGCCCGTTCGGGCGTTAGGGTGTGCCGGACGCGAGCGGGGAGGAGATCTGGTGCCCTCGATCCGGGTACGCCAGGCGCGCGACGGGGACCGCGCCGCGCTGACGGCGTTGCACGAGCGGGAGTGGGGCGGGCCGGTCGTGGTGGTCCACGACACCCCCTACGACCTGCGAGACCTGCCCGCGCTGGTCGCGGCGCGGCACCTCACCGGGGCGGACGACACGTGAGCGGCACCCCCCGGTGGGTCTCGCTGACCACCGACTACGGGCTCTCCGACGGGTTCGTGGCGGCCTGCCACGGGGTGCTGGCCCGGCTCGCCCCGGCCGTACGGGTGATCGACGTGACGCACCTGGTGCCGCCGGCCGACGTACGCCGGGGCGCGGCGGTGCTCGCGCAGACCGTGCCGTACCTGCCGTGGGGCGTGCACGTGGCGGTGGTCGACCCGGGTGTCGGCACCGCACGGCGCGGGATCGCGCTCGCCGCACCCGGCGGGTTGCTGGTGGGGCCGGACAACGGGCTGCTGGTCCCGGCCGCCGAGGCGCTCGGCGGGGTGACCGACGCGGTGGAGCTGACCAACCCGGACTGGCTGGGCCCGGTCGTCTTCCGCACGTTCCACGGGCGGGACGTGTTCGCGCCGGTGGCCGCCCGGCTGGCGCTCGGCGCCCCGCTCGCCGAGGCCGGGCCGGCCGTGGATCCGGGCACGCTGGTCCGGCTGCCGGACCCGGTGGTCCGCGCCGGGCCCGGCGTCCTCAGCGCCGAGGTGCTGACCGTCGACCACTTCGGCAACGTCCAGCTCGCCGCGCCCGGCGTGCTGCTCGACGGCCTGCCGTCCCGGGTGCTGGTGAACGGGCACGAGGCGGTGCACGGCCGCACGTTCGGCGACGCCCCGCCCGGCGCCCTGGTGGTCTACGTCGACTCGGCCGCCCACGTGGCCGTAGCGGTGAACACCGGACGAGCCGCCGACACCCTCCGAGCCACCCCCGGCGACGTCCTCACCATCACCACCCCCCACCCCCGCGATCGTGCAGTTGACGCCCCGGCACAAGGGACGAAGGCCTCGGAACGGGGACCGTAACTGCAAGATCGACGGGGGGGGCGGAGGGGCCGCGGATCAGCAGCGGGGGACGGTGCCGCCGTAGATCGAGGACAGGTACGCGTGGCTGACGTAGGTGCCGCCGACCAGGCGGTACCACCTCGTCGTGGTGCGGTAGGTGCCGGAGATCCGCTGGCCGGTCACGTAGCACTGGACCGGCACGTGCGCGGACGTGGCGGCCAGACCCCGGCTCGGGTACGCGGTGCTCGCGCCGGTGCGTAGGTTCAACGGTCCGGAGCCGACCACCGCCCGCGCCCCGCCGCCGGTCCACAGCAGTGTCACGTCCACCCACGCGTTGTCACTCAGCCGCAGCCCGTCCCAGAACGTGCCGTCGGCCAGGTCCAGCCCGGCCGGGTTGCGCACGGTCCGCCCGAACTGGTCGCGTCCACCGTTGTAGCCGTTCTGGTAGGCGGCCTGCGCCTCGGGCAGCCCCTGCGGCAGGTCCTTCCAGTTCTCCCGGACCGCCGGCGGGTTCCACCAGTCGTCCCGGGTGTTCCACGGGCCGACGTCCCAGACCGGTGCGTACTCGCAGCGGCTGCCGCTGGTGGTGCAGACCTTGACCGTGTAGTCGCCGGTGCCCCGGGGGGAGAGACCCCGTCGGGTCGGCAGCGCCGCGAAGTGGTCCCGGGTGGCGACGGTGTGCCCGTTGGCCGTGACGCCGCCGACGAGCCCGATCCGGGTCGCGTACACCCGGTAGGTGCGCGCGGCGGCCGGCTGGGCCGCGGTGACGGCGACCCGATCGGCGGTGAGGGTCAGGCCGGTCACGGCGGCCTCGGAAGCGGTGTCGCGGGTGGTCAGCACCACGCGCGCCTGCACCCGGGTGACCGGCTGGTCGAAGACCGCCTCGGCGGCGTCGCGCCACTCGGTCCAGCCGCGGGCGCGCCAGCCGCGTACCTGGGCCGTCGCGCCGCCGCCGTTCGTGGAGATGGTGGGGCGGCCGATCGGGCCGCGGCCCCGGACCGAGGGGGACGACATGACGGAGTACCTG
>NZ_CADEAU010000616.1 GCF_902825405.1 Micromonospora maritima
GCCGGCGTCGGCCGGGCGCGCGGCCGGGTCGCGCCGGGTGGCCCGGGCGACGAGCGCGTCGAGGACCGGCGGGAGCGCCGGGACCAGGGTCGAGGGGGCCGGTACGTCGCGGTCGACGTGCTGCCAGGCGACCTCGACCGGGCGGTCACCGTCGTAGGGCACCCGGCCGGTGAGCATCTCGAACAGCACGATGCCGGCGGAGTAGACGTCGGTGCGCGGGTCCGCGTGCCCCTGGGTGACCAGCTCCGGCGCCACGTAGGCGACGGTCGCCATGAGCTGGTTGCCGTTGTCCTCCTCGGCGCTCGCCTCGACGGCCCGCGCCAGCCCGAAGTCGGCCACCTTGACCACGCCGTCGACCAGGTTGCCGCTGCCGCCGGTGGGCGCCTCGGCGACCAGCACGTTCTCCGGCTTGACGTCGCGGTGCACGAGCCCGGCCCGGTGCGCGGCGGCGATCGCCGCGAGCATCTGCTCGGCGATGGCGAGCGCCTCGTCCGGGCCCAGCCGGCGCCGCTCGGCGAGCACGTCGCGCAGGGTCCGGCCGCGGACGTACTCCATCACCAGGTAGGGCAGGCCGGCGTGGATGCCCTGGTCGTAGACCGCGACGACGTTGGGGTGGGTGAGCCGGGCGATGGTCTTGGCCTCGTCGGTGAAGCGCTCGACGAATCCGGCCATCCGGGCCCGCGCCTGCGGCGCCTGGGTGGGGTGAATGATCTTGACCGCCACGGTGCGCTCCAGGCGCTCGTCGGTGGCGGTGTACACGGTCGCCATGCCGCCACGAGCCACGCGACCGCGAATGCGGTAGCGCCCGTCGATCAGCGAGCCCAGCAACGTGTCGGCGACCTGTGTGTCCATCGGCAGGCAGTCTATGTGTCGGGACGGTGAAGGTTGAACAGGATGCTACCGCCGGGTTCGGCCGAGGGGGGACCGCCGCGCTGCCGCCCCGGGTCCGGGGGTGCCGTGCACCAGGAGGGACGGGCACGTGGCAGGGTGGTCGGGTGACCGATTCCGTACCCACCGAGACGGGCGCCGACCTGCCCGGACCGACCGACCCGGCCGGCTGGCTGACGCTGCCCGACGTGGCCGAGCGCCTCGACCTGTCGATCAGCAAGGTGCACCAGATGATCCGGGACCGCGAGCTGCTCGCGGTACGCCGCGACGGTGTCCGCCGGATCCCCGCCGACCTGGTGGCCAACCGCACCGTGCTCAAGCACCTGCCCGGCGTGCTCAACCTGCTCGCCGACGCCGGGTACGACGACGAGGAGGCGCTGCGCTGGCTCTACCGGGAGGACCCGTCCCTGCCCGGTACGCCGGCCGTCGCGCTCGGCGGCGACCTGGCTCGCGAGGTCAAGCGCCGCGCCCAGGCCGTCGCCTTCTGACCCACCCCCCTGGGCACGTCCAGCACGGTCGATCATGAAGTTGACGGCACGATCGGAGATCCACTCCGCCGCCAACTTCATGATCGCCGGCGCCGGCGGGGGGAGCGGGCGGGTGGGTCAGTCGGTGCGGCGGGTGGCGGCCATGGCCAGGTCGACCAGGGCCTGGCGGGCCTCGGTGTCGAGGTCGACGGTGGTGAGCGCGGCCAGGGCGCCCTCGGTCAGCGTGGCGATCCGGCGCTCGGTCCGGGCCAGCGCGCCGCTCGACGTGATCAGCTCACGCAGCCGGGCCACCCCGGCGGCGTCCAGGTCCGGCGCGCCCAGACCGCTCAGGAGCAGCTCCCGGCCGGCCGGGTCGAGCGTCTCCAGGGCCGCCGCCACCAGATACGTCCGCTTGCCCTCGCGCAGGTCGTCGCCGGCCGGCTTGCCGGTGCGCTCCGGGTCGCCGAAGACACCCAGCACGTCGTCGCGGAGCTGGAACGCCTCGCCCAGCGGCAGCCCGTACGCCGAGTAGGCCGCGTGCACCTCGGCCGGCGCGCCGGCCAGCGCGGCGCCCAGCAGCAGCGGGCGCTCGACCGTGTACTTCGCCGACTTGTACCGCGCCACCTTGCCGGCCCGTTCCAGCGACGTGTCGCCGGTGGCCTGGGTCAGCACGTCCAGGTACTGCCCCACGGTCACCTCGGTGCGCATCTCGTCGAAGACCGGCCGGGCCCGCGCCACGGTCGTCGGCGCCAGGCCGGCCGAGTGCAGCAGCTCGTCGGACCAGACCAGGCAGAGGTCGCCCAGCAGGATCGCCGCGGCGTCGCCGAAGGAGTCGGCGTCGCCGCCCCAGCCGGCCGCGCGGTGGCGCGCGGCGAAGCGCCGGTGCACCGCCGGCTCACCCCGCCGGGTGTCGGAACGGTCCATCAGGTCGTCGTGGATCAACGCGCTGGCCTGCACGAACTCCAGCGCGGCCAGGGCGGCGACGACCTGGTCGGAGTCGACCCCGCCGGCGCCCCGGTAGCCCCAGTAGCCGAAGGCCGGCCGCAGTCGCTTCCCGCCGCCCAGCACGAACGCCTCGATCGCCTCGGCGACCGGCAGCAGGCCGTCGTCGACGGCGGTCAGCCAGCCACGCTGGCCGGTGAGGAACTCGGTGAGCGCCTTGTCGATCCGTTGGCGCAGGCCGGCGCGGTCGACCGGGGAGACGGGAGCAGCGTGGGTCACGCCCCGACGCTAGTCGGTCCCGGCCGGTGGTGGCGTGCCCCCACCCCGGCGCGCCGCGCGACGCGCCGGGTGGGCCCGTCGTGCCCGCCCCGGACCGGACCGGCCGGGTGCCGGCCCCGGAAGGTAGGGACGGGCGCTGGTCACCCTGCTCCTCGTAGAACGCCCGGTGCGCGGCGGCCTCGGCAGCGCGCTGCTCATGCTTGAACTGGGCGCCGTAGA
>NZ_CADEAU010000617.1 GCF_902825405.1 Micromonospora maritima
CTGGTCGACCGACGGCACGGACGCCCCCGTGTCCTCCGCCGCCGCGCCGTCCGCCGGCGCCGCCCAGCCGGTCACGCCGGGGGTGACCGCGAAGAACACCGTGACCCGGGCCTGCGCCACCTCGGCCAGCAGGTGCAGCTCGGCCGCGCTGAAGGCCTGGTCGACGGAGATCGTGAAGAGCAGCGCGCCGGCCCGCCCCACGGCGTCCAGCAGCACCCGGCCGCCGGCCACGCCGAGGGTGCCGGTGTCCGGCGTGTCGAGTATCGAGAAATGCCGCAGCAGCGGGTCGGGCAGGCTCAGTTCGACCCGACGTGGCGGCCGGGCGAGCGCCGGGCCGGCGGCGAGCGGATCGGCGCCGTAGGCGTGCGGTTGGCGGTAGCCCGGGACGTACGCGGCCCGGGTGGCGACCTTGGCGTGGTTGACCAGCAGGTGACTGCCGGCGGGGACGGCGAGCGTGCCGGCCTCCAGTCCGAGCAGGCCGGCGATCAGCTCGCGCCGACCGGCACCCGCCGGACCGGCGACGACCACGGCCATCGGCTCGTCCGGTCCCGGCTCGGTCACCCCGACCCGGGTCGGCAGCGGGGCGCACCGGGGCGGGTCGGCCCGACCGTCGGGGCCGGGCACGTCGACCGAGGGGAGTGGACCCGGCTTCATCAGACGGCCTCCCGGTCAGGCGACCGGAGCGGCCCCGGTCGCGGTCGAAGCCCCTGCTGGCAGGGGATGTCGGAAGAGTACGTCTGTCGGCGATCCGACACCGAACACATCCGGTACTCATGGGTAACGAACAGATTACTCAACTTCACTGCGTGACGGTCTGCGCGCGGACGGAACACCATCGATATGCTGCACCGATGAGTAGGTGGGAGTTCGTCGGCCGAACGGATGAACTCAACCGTCTGTTGTCGGCCGTCGGTGGCCCGGAGGGTCGCGGACTTCTCTTCAGCGGCGACGCGGGCGTCGGAAAGAGCCGGTTGCTGCGGGAAGGCGTGGCCGCGCTCTCCCCCGAACGCCACGCGATCTGGTCCGTCGCGGCCAGCGCGACCACCGCCGCGCTGCCGTTCGGCGGGCTCGTCCAGGTGCTCCCGAACGCGCAGCCGCAGGGCCTGTCCCCCGCCGGGATCCTCCGCTGGGCCGTGGACGTGCTCCAGGAACAGGCCGCCGGTCGGCCCATCGTGCTGGCCATCGACGACGCGCACCTGCTCGACCCGCCCTCGGCGGCGCTGGTGCACCTGGTCGCCCGTTCCGAGAACGCCACAGTGGTCGGGACGCTGCGCAACGGTGAGCAGATCCCGCTGCCGATCCGCGCCCTGTGGACCGACGACCTGGTCGACCTGGTCGAGCTGGGCCCGCTCGGCCCGAGCGAGACCACCGGGCTGCTCGCCGCGATCCTCGGCGGCCCGATCGACGCCGGCTCCTCCGAGCGCCTGTTCCGGCTCTCCGCCGGCAACCCGCTGCTGCTGCGCGAGCTGGTGCTGGCCGCCGACGACGAGCTGAAGAGCACGTACGGGATCTGGAAGTGGACCGGCCGACTCGAGCTGGCCCCCAGCCTCACCGACCTGATCGACACCCGCATCGGCCAGCTCACCCCCGGCGTCCGGGCCGTGGTCGAGCTGGTCGCCTTCGGCGAGCCGCTCGGGCTGCAACTGCTGGAGCAGGCGGTCGACCCGACCGACGTGGAGACCGCCGAGGAGCGTGGGCTCATCGCCATGGTCCGCGACGACCGGCGGCTCAACGTCCGCCTGGCCCACCCGCTCTACGGCGAGGTGATGCGTCGGCAGTGCCCGGTCAGCCGCACCCGCCGGCTCCAGGCCACGCTGGCCGGGTTGCTGGAGCGGGTCGGCAAGCGCCGCCGGGACGATCTGCTGCGGGTCGCGGTGTGGCGGCTCGACTCGGGTACGGCCCAGGACGTGGCGCTGCTGCTCGACGCGGCCGTCCAGGCCTTCGGCCGCTACGACGTGCCGCTCGCCACCCGGCTGGCCCGGGCCGCGCTGGAGGCCGGCGGCGGCACCGACGCGGCCGAGCTGCTCGCCACCATCCTGATGTTCGGCGACCGGCCGGACGAGGCGCTCACGGTGCTCGACCAGGTCGGCGGCGAGATCCACGACGACCGGCGACGGAGCCGCTGGCTGACCGTCCGGGGCATGGTCAACTACTGGGGGCTCAACCGGGAGTCCACGGTGGAGGAGATCTCCGCCCGTGGCGAGGAGCTGACCGACCCCGCCGACCGGGCCCGGGTCCGCGCGTTCGAGGCCATCATGCGGCTGCACCGGCTGGACGTCGACGTCGCGGTGCGGCTGGCCCAGGAGGTGCTCGACCGCCCGGCCGCCCCGATGGCGGCCCGCGAGCTGGCCCGCTGCACGCTCGCCCACCTCCAGGCCGCCCAGGGGCAGTACCGCCGCAGCGCCACCGCGATCGCCCGGGTGCAGGCCGAGGCGGCCTGCTGGCGGTCCGACATGCCCTACCTCCAGCTCGCCATGGAGCTGGCCCGGGGCACCCGGCTGGCGCTCTCCGGCGACCTGGCCGGCATCGACGCGATCGTCGCGGACGAGTTCGCCGACCTGGCCGGCGCCGGCGACTTCCGGCTCGGCACCGGCTACCTGGCCATCCTCCAGGCGTACGCGGCCCGCCTGCGCGGGCGTGGCGACGACGCGCTCAAGACCAGCCTCGGCGCCTGTGCGGTGCTCGCCACCAGCCGGGTGTACGCCGGCCTGGCGCACGCCGAACGCGCCCAGGCGGCGGCGCTGCGCGGGGATGCGGCGCACGCGGCCGAGGCGATGGCCGAGGCGGACCGGACG
>NZ_CADEAU010000618.1 GCF_902825405.1 Micromonospora maritima
CGCCGCCCGCTGGCTGGCCCGCAGCGGCGTGGAGAACATCGTCGTGGCCAGCCGGCGCGGCCCGGCCGCACCCGGCGCCGCGCAGCTCGTCGAGGAGCTGACCGCGCTCGGCGCCACCGCCAGCGTGGTCGCCTGCGACGCCGCCGATCGGGACGCCCTGGCCGCCCTGATCGACGACATCCCCGCCGACCGGCCGCTGCGCGTGGTGGTGCACGCCAGCGCGGTGCTGGACGACGCGCTCATCAACGACCTGCGCGTCGACCAGATCGAACGGGTCCTCGCCGCCAAGGTCGACGTCGCCTACCACCTGCACGAACTGACCCTCGACCTCGACCTCGCCGCGTTCGTCATGTTCTCCTCCTTCGCCGGCTCGGTCGGCAGCTCCGGCGTCGGCAACTACGCCCCCAGCAACGCGTTCCTCGACGCGCTCGCCCAGCACCGGCGCGGCCTCGGCCTCCCCGGCACCTCCATCGCCTGGGGCGCCTGGGCCGGCGGCGGCATGGCCGAAGGCCCGTTCGGCGAGCTGCTGCACCGGCACGGCGTACCCGAGATGCCGCCGGAGGCCGCGATCGCCGCACTGCACCAGGCCGTCGACCACGGCGAGGCGTTCCTCACCGTCGCCGACATCGCCTGGGAGCGGTTCTCCGTCGCGTTCACCGCCACCCGGCCCGGTCCGCTGATCAACGACCTGCCCGACGTACGCCGGTTGCGCGCGGCCGAACACGCCACCGGCGTCGAGGCCCCCGACGGCCCGGAGTCGCTGCACGACCGGCTCGCCGGGCTGCCCGCCGCCGACCGGATGGCCGTGCTGCTGGCCCTGGTCCGGGCACAGGTCGCGGCCGTGCTCAACTACCCCTCCGCCGAGTCGGTGGACGAGCACCGGGCGTTTCGCGAGCTGGGCTTCGACTCGGTGACCGCGGTCGAGCTGCGCAACCGGCTCGGCCTGGCCACCGGGGTGGCGCTGCCGGTCACCCTGGTCTTCGACTACCCCACGCCGACCACCCTGGCCGAGTACCTCTACGCCGAGGTGGCCCAGGACGACGTGACCACCCCCACCGCGTTGCTCGACGACCTCGACCGGATCGCCGACGGGCTCGACGTGGTGGCCCGCGACGAGGCCGCCCGGGTCCGCGCCACCGTCCGCCTCCAGGCCATGCTCTCCCGGCTCGGGCAGGGCGGTGGCGGTGACGACCTCGGCCGGCACCTCGGCGACGCCACCGACGACGAGCTGTTCGCCATGGTGGACCGCGACCTCGGTCTGTCCTGACCCGCACCGGCTCACTCCCCGTCCCCTGCGAGGAAGCGGCACCCGATGGCCAATGAAGACAAGCTCCGCGACTACCTCAGGCGGGTCATGGCGGACCTGCACGACACCCGCCGTCGGCTCAGCGAGGCCCAGTCCCAGGAACTGGAGCCGGTGGCGATCGTCGCGATGAGCTGCCGCCTGCCCGGAGGCGTACGCGACCCGCGGGACCTGTGGGAGCTGCTGCGCGACGGGCGGGACGCGGTCGCGCCGTTCCCCGACGACCGGGGCTGGGACCTCGACCGGCTCTACCACCCCGACCCCGACCACCCCGGCACCTCGTACGCGCGGGAGGGCGGCTTCCTCGACGGCGCCGGGGACTTCGACGCGGCGTTCTTCGGCATCAGCCCCCGCGAGGCGCTCACCATGGACCCGCAGCAACGGCTGCTGCTGGAGACCGCGTGGGAGGCCGTCGAGTCCGCCGGCCTCGACCCGGCCACGCTGCGCGGCAGCCGCACCGGGGTGTTCGTCGGCACCAACGGGCAGGACTACGGCACGCTGCTGATGATGTCCCCGGACGCCGACGAGGGACACTCGATGACCGGCGGGGCGGCGGCCGTCGCCTCCGGCCGGGTGTCGTACACGCTCGGCCTGGAGGGGCCGGCGGTCTCCATCGACACCGCCTGCTCCTCCTCGCTCGTCGCGCTGCACCTCGCCGCGCAGGCGTTGCGCGCGGGGGAGTGCGAGCTGGCGCTCGCGGGCGGCGTGACCGTGATGGCCACCCCCGGCCTCTACGTCGGATCGAGCCGGCAACGTGCCCTGTCCCCGGACGGGCGGTGCCGTTCCTTCGCCGCCTCCGCCGACGGGGCCGGCTTCTCCGAGGGCGTCGGCTGGCTGCTCGTGGAACGGCTCTCCGACGCCCGCCGCAACGGCCACCCGGTGCTCGCCGTGCTGCGCGGCAGCGCGGTCAACCAGGACGGCGCGTCGAACGGGCTCACCGCCCCCAACGGGCCGTCCCAGCAGCGGGTCATCAGCCAGGCGCTCACCGCCGCCCGGCTCGCCACCGCCGACGTCGACGTCATCGAGGCGCACGGCACCGGCACCACCCTCGGCGACCCGATCGAGGCGCAGGCGCTGCTGGCCACGTACGGGCAGGACCGGGGCGACGCCGGGCCGGCGCTGCTCGGCTCGGTGAAGTCCAACATCGGGCACGCCCAGGCCGCCGCGGGGGTGGCCGGGGTGATCAAGATGGTGCTCGCCATCCGGCACGGCCTGGTGCCGGCGACGCTGCATGTGGACGAGCCGTCCCCGCACATCGACTGGTCCGCCGGCGCGCTGGAACTGGTCACCGAGGCCCGCCCCTGGCCGGACCGGGACCGTCCGCGCCGCGCCGCCGTCTCGTCGTTCGGCATCTCCGGCACCAACGCCCACGTCATCGTCGAGCAGGCCCCGGACGAGCCCGTCCCCGCCATCGACCCGCCGACCCCCGGACTGGTGGCCGCCGACGTCACCGCCTGGCCGCTCGCCGCCCGCACCCGCGCCGCGCTCGC
>NZ_CADEAU010000619.1 GCF_902825405.1 Micromonospora maritima
GTGAGCGCGACCGCGGCGAGGGCCGCGAGGGCCCGGCGGCGCGGGGCGGAGGGGTGGGTCACTGGCAGCTCCGTGAGGTCAGCGGGTGAGGCGTGTCGCTCCGCTCACCCTGGGCCACCGCTGCACCGCCGTCCAGCGCCGGGCCGGCTTTCTGACCGACCACCGCGCCGCCACGGCCGAGCACCCGCCGCCGACGGGCGGGACAGCCGGGAGGGGCCACACGAACAGGTGGGTGCCCGTGTCCGGCCGGGGGGCGCGGGATCGGCGGTCAGGTGGCCGCGGGCGGGTCGGCCGACGGAAGCGTGACCGTCACCTCCAGGCCGCCGCCGGGCTGGGCGACCGCCGTCACCGTGCCGCCGTGCGCGTCGCAGACCGCCCGCACGATCGACAGGCCGAGGCCGGAGCCACGGGCGCCGGTGCGTTCCTGCCCGCCGCGCCGGAACGGTTCGAACAGCCCGGGCACCTCCGCCGGGGCGACCTCGAAGCCGGTGTTGCCCACCACCAGCCAGGACCGTTGCCCGTCGGTGCCGGTGCGTACCCACATCCGCCCGTGCAGGTGGTTGTAGCGGACCGCGTTCTCCACCAGGTTCCCGGCCAGCCGGTCGAGCAACCCCGGGTCGCCGACCACCGGCGCGGGCCGCAGCGAGGTCTGCACCCGCAGGCCGATCCGCTCGACCTCGCGGGCGACCGCGGAGAGCGCGTTGGCGGTGCCCACGGCGAGGTCGGTCTCCGCCCGCCGGGCCAGCCGCCGGCCGGTCTGCGCCTCGCTGCGGGCCAGCACCAGCAGCGCGTCGACCAGGCCGTTGGCCCGTTCCGAGGCCTCCCGCACCACGGCGGCCATCCGCCGGTACTCGGCCAGGTCGGCGTCGTCGTCGCTGAGCGTCACGTCGATCTCGGTACGCATCACCGCGAGCGGCGTACGCAGCTCGTGCGAGGCGTTCGCGACGAACCGCTTCTGCGCCTCGAACGCGGCGGTGATCCGGTCCAGCATCGCGTCGAACGTCTCGGCCAGCTCGGCCACCTCGTCGTCCGCGCCGGCCCAGCCGATCCGCTCGTCCAACGTGGTCTCGCCGAGCCGCCGGGCGGTGGCCGTGACCTGGTGCAGCGGGCGCAGCGCACGGCCGGCCACCAGGTACGCCCCGGCCACCCCGACCACGCCGACGGCCAGCAGCGCCAGCAGGCCCTTGATCAGCAGCTCCTGGGACGCGGCGTCGACCAGTTGCCGCTGCCACTGCCCGGCGTTGAGGGTGCGGCCGTCGGTGAGCACCACGGTGGTGCCGGGCAGCAGCTCGTCGGTGGGCCGCAACGCGTCCCGGACCAGCAGCCAGGCCAGCAGCACCAGGATCGCCCCGGCGCCGACCAGCAGCACGCCGTTGAGCAGGGTCAGTCGCAGCCGCAACGTGGGGCGGACCCGGCGCGTACCCATGTCAGGAGACCCCGCCGACGCGGTAGCCGGCGCCGACCACGGTGTCGATCAGCGGCGGGTCGCCGAGTTTCTTGCGCAGGGTCATCACGGTGACCCGGACGATGGTGGTGAACGGGTCGGTGTTGGCGTCCCAGACCCGTTCCAGCAGCTCCTCGCTGGACACCACCGCGCCCCGCGCCTTGAGCAGCTCGGCGAGCACACCGAACTCCTTGTTGGTGAGGTCCAGCGGCACCCCGCCGCGGCTCACCACCCGACGGGCCGGGTCGAGTTCCAGGTCGGCGACGGCGAGCACCGGGGGCGCGGCCGGGGTGGCGCGCCGGCCCAGCGCCTGCACCCGGGCCACCAGTTCGTCGAAGGCGAACGGTTTGGCGAGGTAGTCGTCGGCGCCGAGCTGCAACCCCTCGACCCGGTCGGCGACGGTCCCGCTGGCGGTGAGCATGAGCACCCGGGTCAGCGCGCCGGAGGCGGCCAGGTCCGCGCAGATCCGGTCGCCGTGCACGCCCGGCAGGTCGCGGTCCAGGATCACCACGTCGTAGCGGGTCACGAACGCCGCCTCGTGCCCGGCGTTCCCGTCGTAGGCGACGTCCACCGCCATCCCGCGCTTGCGCAGCCCGCGCGCGATCGCGTCGGCGAGGTTCCGCTCGTCCTCGACCACCAGTACCCGCATCCCGGCCTCCCGCCTCGTGACCTCCCACAACCTACTGGCGGGGACCAAACCGCCGGCACGCGCCGCCGTTGCAGAAAACCTTCGGGTAGGCGATGCTCGCCGACAAGAACCGACAAGCGCGCCGGCCGACGGCCGGACCCGAGCCGAGCGGAGTCCCGATGACCGCCGTCGACCCCGGCCGCGACGTGGCGTACCACCGGTTCCGGTTCCCGGCGGACCGGGACCGGGGCCGCGCGGACGGGCTGCGCGCGGAGCCGGGCGGGCTGACGCCCGACGCGGCCGCGGGGACGTGGACCTCGCCCGTGGTGCCGGTCGGCTTCGCCGTCGCCGAACTGGTGCCCTCCTGGACCGCGGACACGCCGCCCGGCTGCTGGCTGCGGGTGGAGCTGCGCGGCTGGTCCGGCGACACCGCCACCACCGGCTGGTACGAGCTGGGCCGCTGGGCGGCCGACGACAGCGCGGTGCACCGCTCGTCCGTGCCCGACCAGGCCGACGGCCACGCCCGGGTGCTCGCCGACACCCTCCGGGTGACCGACGCGACGGTGACCGGCTGGCAGGCCCGGGTGACCCTGTTCCGCCCGCCCGACGCGCCCGCCGGCCCGGTGCTGCGCACGGTAGGCGTGGTCGCCTCCGCCGACCCCGTGCCGACCGGTGGCGTCGACGCCGGCGCGGCGGAGCCGGCCGGCGCCCGG
>NZ_CADEAU010000620.1 GCF_902825405.1 Micromonospora maritima
ACGCCCGGCAACATTCCGAACCCGGAAGCTAAGCCCTCCAGCGCCGATGGTACTGCACTCGGGAGGGTGTGGGAGAGTAGGACACCGCCGGACAATCTTTCAGTCGAGGGCCGCCCCAGCAGGGTCGGCCCTCGACTGCGTTAGCGTTCTGGCGGAGACGCCATCAGGAAGGATGCACCTGTGAGTTCAGGACCGCAGGGCGGGGACCGGCCCCGCCGTCACGAGGACAGCGCCGACCGCGGCCGGGAGCGTAACGACGCCCGCCGCGACGACCGTCCTTCGTACCGGGGTGGCCGCGACGACCGCGCCGGCGGCTTCCGTGGTGGCGAGAACCGCGACGGTGGTTACCGCCGCGACGATCGGCCCAGCGGCGGTGACCGCCGTGAGGGTGGCTTCCGTGGTGGCGACCGTCGCGAGGGTGGCTTCCGCGGTGGTGACCGCGAGGGCGGCTTCCGCGGTGGGGATCGCCGTGAGGGCGGTTTCCGTGGCGGTGACCGGGCGGGCGGTTTCCGCGGCGGGGACCGGGACAACCGGCCCGGCGGCGATCGCCGCGATGGTGGTTTCCGCGGTGGTGACCGCGAGGGTGGTTTCCGCGGTGGTGACCGTCGTGAAGGCGGCTTCCGTGGCGGTGACCGGGACAACCGGCCTGGCGGTGGCGACCGCCGTGAGGGTGGTTTCCGCGGTGGCGATCGCGAGGGTGGTTTCCGCGGTGGTGACCGCCGCGAGGGCGGTTTCCGTGGCGGTGACCGGGACAACCGGCCCGGTGGGGACCGTCGCGAGGGCGGTTTCCGGGGCGGGGACCGTCGTGAGGGTGGCTTCCGTGGCGGCGATCGCGAGGGCGGTTTCCGGGGCGGCGACCGTCGTGAAGGTGGTTTCCGCGGTGGTGACCGTCGTGAGGGTGGCTTCCGTGGCGGTGACCGGGACAACCGGCCCGGCGGCGGCGACCGCCGTGAGGGCGGTTTCCGTGGCGGTGACCGTGAGGGCGGTTTCCGTGGCGGTGACCGTGAGGGCGGTTTCCGCGGCGGTGACCGTCGTGAAGGCGGCTTCCGCGGCGGCGACCGGGACAACCGGCCCGGTGGGGACCGTCGTGAGGGTGGCTTCCGCGGGGGTGACCGTCGTGAGGGTGGCTTCCGTGGGGGCGATCGGGACAACCGGCCCGGCGGCGAGCGCCGTGAAGGCGGTTTCCGTGGCGGTGACCGTGAGGGTGGCTTCCGCGGCGGTGACCGTCGTGAAGGCGGCTTCCGTGGCGGCGACCGTGAGGGCGGCTTCCGCAGCGGCGACCGGGAGAACCGGCCCGGTGGTGACCGTCGTGAGGGCGGTTTCCGCGGCGGTGACCGGGAGAACCGGCCCGGTGGTGACCGTCGTGAGGGTGGCTTCCGCGGCGGCGACCGTCGTGAGGGTGGCTTCCGCGGCGGGGACCGTCGTGAGGGTGGCTTCCGCGGCGGTGACCGGGACAACCGGCCCGGCGGCGAGCGCCGTGAAGGCGGTTTCCGTGGCGGTGACCGTGAGGGTGGCTTCCGCGGCGGCGACCGTCGTGAAGGCGGCTTCCGTGACGGCGGCTTCCGCCGTGAGGACCGGGCCCCGGGTGGCTACCGGGGCGGTCGTGACGACCGGGGCGGTGACCGCCGCGGCTACGAGGACCGGCCGGGCAACTACGGGCCGCAGCGTGAGCGTCAGGACGAACGAGGCGAGGGGCGTACCGGCGAGGCGCCGGAACTGCCGGACGAGGTGGTCGCGAGTGACCTCGACTCGACCGTCCGCGCGGAGCTGCTCTCGCTCGCCAAGCCGGTCGCGGAGACCGTCGCCCGGCACCTGGTCGCGACCGGACTGCTGATCGACGACGACCCGACGCTGGCCCTGGCGCACGCGATGGCGGCCCGCCGGCTCGCCTCGCGTATCTCCGCCGTGCGGGAGGCGGTCGGGCTGGCCGCGTACCACGCGGGGGAGTGGCAGACCGCCATCGCCGAGCTGCGGACGTACCACCGGATGAGCGGCCTGCAGAGCCACCTGGCGGTGCTGGCCGACTGCGAGCGGGCGCTGGGGCGGCCGGAACGGGCGATCGACCTGTTCCGTGGCGCGGACCGGGAGAAGCTCGACCAGGCCGTCGCCGTCGAGCTGCTGATCGTGGCCGCCGGTGCCCGGGGCGACCTGGGGCAGAAGGACGCGGCCGTGGCGATGCTGCAGGTCCGCGAGCTGACCACCGAATCGCCCGAGCCCTGGACGGCGCGACTGCGCTACGCGTACGCGGACGCGCTGCTCGCGGTGGGTCGCCGCGAGGAGGCCCGGGAGTGGTTCTCCCGGGCGGCCGATGTCGACTCCGAGGGCGAGACCGACGCGGCCGAGCGGCTGCTGGAGCTCGACGGCGTGGTCATCGAGGGCGACGACGAGGACGACGAGCCGGAGGGCGACGCCGACGGGACCGACCCGGCGACCGCGCGCTCCGCCGACGAGGACGACGACGACGACGAGGACGAGGACGACGACGAGGACGAGGACGACGACCTCGACGACGACGAGGATGAGGACGACGACCTCGACGGCGACGACGAGGATGAGGACGACGACCTCGACGGCGACGACGAGGATGAGGACGACGAGGACGAGGACGACCTCGACGACGAGCAGGACGAGGACGACGACGACCTCGACGGCGACACCCGTCCGGGCGTCGACGGCGCCGCCCCGGCGGACGCCGGTGACGCGGCGCGAGCCGGGTACCGGGACCGCGACGCCGGCGACCTGGGCGACGACGAGCTGACCGACGCCGAGGCGCGGTCG
>NZ_CADEAU010000621.1 GCF_902825405.1 Micromonospora maritima
GTCCGCGTCACGATCGCCGCCTGCGACGTGGCCGACCGGGACGCCGTCGCCGCGCTGCTCGCCCGCCTCGACGACGACCCGGCGCCGCTGACCGCCGTGGTGCACGCCGCCGGCCTCAACGACGTGGCCCCGCTGCTCGACACCGACCTGGACCGGCTCGCCGCCGTGTCGAGCGGCAAGACCGCCGGCGCGGCCCACCTGGACGAACTGCTCGGCGACCGCCCGCTCGACGCGTTCGTGCTGTTCGCCTCCATCGCCGGCGTGTGGGGCAGCGGCGGGCAGGCCGGCTACGCGGCCGGCAACGCCTACCTCGACGCGCTTGCCGAGCGTCGGCACGCCCGGGGCCTCGCCGCCACCTCCGTGGCCTGGGGCCCGTGGGCCGACGGCGGCATGGCCACCGACGACGCCCAGCGGGAACTGGCCCGGCGTGGACTGCGGGTGCTGGCCCCCGCCGACGCGGTGCACGCCATGCGCGTCGCGGTCGGCCGGGGCGGCCCCGCACTGACCGTGGCCGACGTGGACTGGACGACGTTCGCCCCGGCGTACGCGTCGACCCGGCCCCGGCCGTTCCTGGCCGAGCTGCCCGACGCCCGGCAGGCGGTGCGGGATGCCGCCGGGACGCCCACCGACGGGGGCGCGGCGCTGCGCGACGAATTGCGCGGCCTGACCGGCGAGGACCAGGACCGCCGGCTCACCGACCTGGTCCGCGCCGAGGCCGCCGCCGTGCTCGGCCACGGCGGCCCGGAACGGGTCAAACCCCGCCGGGCCTTCAAGGACCTCGGCTTCGACTCGCTGACCGCGGTCGAGCTGCGCAACCGGCTCAACCGGGCCACCGGCCTGTCCCTGCCCACCACGCTCGTCTTCGACCATCCCGACCCGGCCGCGCTCGCCGGCCACCTGCGCGCCACCCTGCTGCCCGACGCGCCCGCCGGGCCGGCCGCCGACCCGACCGAGACCGCGGTACGCCATGCGCTGGCCACCGTCCCGCTCGCCCGCATCCGCGAGGCCGGGCTGCTGGACCTGCTGCTCGGTCTCACCGGCGACGACGGTCCCGCCGCCGAACCGGACGGCGCGGGGGTCGACCTCGACGAGATGGACACCGACACCCTGATCCGGCTGGCCCTCGACGGCACCGAGTCCTGACGCCCACGTACGGAGTAGATGATGTCCACGTCCGCAGACAAGGTCGTCGAGGCGCTTCGGGCCTCCCTCAAGGAGACCAGCCGGCTCAAGCAGCTCAACCAGCAGTTGACGGCGGCGGCCCGGGAACCCGTCGCGATCGTCGCGATGTCCTGCCGCTACCCCGGCGGGGTGTCCACCCCGGAGCAGCTGTGGGAGCTGGTCGACGCCGGCGGCGACGCCGTCGGCGGCTTCCCCACCGACCGGGGCTGGGACCTGGCCAACCTCTACGACCCCTCCGCCGACCGGTCCGGCCGCTCCACCACCCAGCAGGGCGGCTTCCTCTACGACGCGGCCGGCTTCGACGCCGAGTTCTTCGGCATCTCGCCGCGCGAGGCCCTCGCGATGGACCCGCAGCAGCGGCTGCTGCTGGAGACGTCGTGGGAGGCGTTCGAGACCGCCGGCATCGCCCCGTCGTCGGTACGCGGGCAGAAGGTCGGCGTGTTCGTCGGCACCGCCGCCAACGGCTACGGCGTCGGCGCCGACGGCGGCGCGCTGGACGCCGACGAGGGCTACCTGCTCACCGGCACCGTCACCAGCGTCGTCTCCGGGCGGATCGCGTACGCGCTGGGCCTGGAAGGGCCGGCCGTCAGCGTGGACACCGCCTGCTCGTCGTCGCTCGTCGCGCTGCACCTGGCCGCGCAGGCGCTGCGCGCCGGCGAGTTCGACCTGGCGCTGGCGGGCGGCGTGACCGTGATGGCCAGCCCCAGCGCGTTCGTCGGCTTCTCCCGGCAGCGCGGACTCGCCTCCGACGGGCGGTGCAAGTCGTTCGCCGCCGCCGCCGACGGCACCGGCTGGGCCGAGGGCGTCGGCCTGCTGCTCGTCGAGCGGCTCAGCGACGCCCGCCGCAACGGCCACCCGGTGCTCGCGGTGATCCGGGGCAGCGCGATCAACTCCGACGGCGCGTCCAACGGGCTCACCGCCCCGAACGGGCCGTCGCAGCAGCGGGTCATCCGCCAGGCGTTGAGCAACGCCCGCCTCGACGCCGGCGACGTCGACGCGGTCGAGGCGCACGGCACCGGCACCACCCTCGGCGATCCGATCGAGGCGCAGGCGCTGCTGGCCACGTACGGGCAGGACCGCGACGGGCGCGACCCGCTCTGGCTCGGCTCGGTCAAGTCGAACCTCGGGCACAGCCAGTCCGCCGCCGGCGTCGCCGGCGTCATCAAGATGGTGCAGGCCATGCGGCACGGGCGACTGCCCGCGACGCTGCACGTCGACACGCCGTCCCCGCACATCGACTGGTCCGCCGGCGCGGTGTCCCTGCTCACCGAGGCCCGCCCGTGGCCGCGGGTGCAGCGGCCGCGCCGGGCCGCGGTGTCCTCGTTCGGCATCAGCGGCACCAACGCCCACGTCATCCTGGAACAGGCCGACCCCACGCCCGCCCCGACGCCCGAGGACGACCGGCCCGCCCTGGTCGCCGGCCCGGCCACCGTCTGGTCGCTGTCCGCCCGCTCCGCCGACGCGCTGCGCGAGCAGGCCGCCCGCCTGGCCCGCCACGTCCGCGACCACGCCGACCTCGACCCGGCCCGGCTGGCCTGGTCCCTGGCCACCACCCGGTCGGTCTTCGAGCACCGCGCGGCCGTGGTCGGCACCGA
>NZ_CADEAU010000622.1 GCF_902825405.1 Micromonospora maritima
CCGCGAGCAGCGCCAGGCAGCCCAGCGCCACCACCCGGGCGACCCGGCCCGGCGGGCGCCGGGGCGACGCCGGGAGCGGCTCGTCGCCGTCCTCACCGTGCCGCATCTCGCCCAGGTCGATGACCGCGCTCACGGCAGCCGCCGCACCGCGAAGTCGCCGTCGCCGTCGCGGCACACCACGAGCGCGCGGCTGGCCGAGCAGTCGACGCCGGACAGCACGCTCCGGACCGGGAGCACGCCACCGGGCAGGTCCGGCTCGGCGAGGAGCAGCCGCCCGTCACGCAGCAGCCGGGTCAGGAACAGCCGGTCGCCGAAGTCGTAGGGCGGGACCACCCTCCAACCGGAGAACTCGGCGACGAGCCGCCCGTCGCTCCCGTTCAGCACCGCCAGGTGGTCGTCGCCGCGGTCACCGGCCCCGACGAGCAGCCGCCCGCCGTCCGCCCTCAGCACACCCGCCCACCGGTCCACCGTCCACCGGACCGCACCGGTGGCCGGGTCGAGCGCCCACATGCCGCCGGTCTGCCGGCTGGCGCAGAGCAGGCCACCGCAGGTGTCCACCCCGTCCACCAGCGGCAATTCCGCGGTCCACCGCGGCCGGAGCGTCGCCCCCTGGTAGGCCGTGACGCCGTCCTCCCGGATCTCCAGCACCAGGTCGCCGGGGGTCAGGACCCGCCGCTGGGTGGGCGGCTCCCCCGGATGCAGGTCGCGGGCGGCCAGTCGGTCGCCGGTGACCGCGTCCAGCACCACGGTCTCACCGGCCTCCGGCACCACCACCAGACGTTCGACCCCCGACGGCCCGAGGACGAACCGCAGGTCCTCGGTCGCGGGTGCGGCCCACAGTATGCGGCCGTCGGCCACCGCCACCCGGCGCGCCTCCTGCGGACCCACCGTGCTCGTCGGTTGGAGCAGGAGCGCGTCACCGGACGGGTAGGCGAGCGCGGGCTGCCGCCAGCTGAGCCGGCCGGTGGCCGTCTCGTAGACCACCGTCTGCCAGGCCTGGTCGGGCCCGTTCGGTCCGACGGCCAGCACCCGGTCGCCCATCTCCCACACCGAGACGACCTCGCCCGGGCTCGGCAGCCGGCTCCGCCAGCGCTCCCTACCCGCCCGGTAGGCGACCACCTCCCGGAGCGCGCCGGGCCGCCAGTCCAGCGGCCGGACCACGTACACCCGGTCGCCGGAGACGAAGGCGGACGCCCCGGTGCCGCCCGGCACCGTCCACTGCGCGGGGCGCGCCGGCGGCGTCGCGGACGCGAGCGTGACAAGCGCCACCAGCAGCACCACCAGGACGCGGACCAGCCGGCCGACCGCACGCGGCGCCCGGCCCGGCGCGTCGGACGCGACGTCGTCCCGCAGCTCACCCAGATCGATGACGGCCACGACCACCCCTCTCCGCGCCGCCGGACCGTCGCCCGGCCGTGACCGGAACACGGCCGGGCCGCCTGTACGATGGCCCGTCGTGGCCGTGCCGGTGGTGGACCCCTCGCTGAACTCCTCGTCCGTCGAGGTCGACACCGGCGTGTCGGATCCGCCGCGTCGGCCCCGTCGCCGACCGGCCCGCGCCGACGTGCTGGCCATCGGAGCCTATGCGCTGCTCGGTGTTCTCGTCTGCCTCAACTACTGGGGCGACGTGCAGCACCGCGTCTCCTCGCACCTGCCGACCGACCACAGCTGGTTCGAGTGGCTGTTCGCGCACGGCGCCTACTCGGTGCGCCACCTGGAGAATCCGCTGTTCACCGCCCGGCAGAACGCGCCGGACGGGGTGAACATGATGGCGAACACCTCGCTGCTCGGGGTGACGCTGCCGTTGGCGCCGCTGACCATGCTGCTCGGCCCGCAGGTGATGTACGCGCTCTACCTCGGCGCGGCGTTGTCGGCGACCGCCGCCACCGCGTACTGGACGCTGTCGCGGCACCTGGTCCGCTCCCGCGGCGCGGCGTTCGTCGGCGGGGCGTTCCTCGGCTTCGCCCCGGGCATCGTGCACCACGCCAACGGTCAGCCCAACTTCGTGTCGAACTTCCTGCTCCCGCTGATCGTCTGCCGGGTGCTGCGCCTCGGCGAGCCGGGCCGGTGGCGGCGCAACGGGCTGGCGCTCGGGCTGCTGGTGGCGTACCAGATCTTCATCAACGAGGAGATGTTGCTGCTCACCGCGCTGGCCTGCCTGGTCGTCGTGGTGGCGTACGCGGTGCAGCGCCCGCGCGCCACGTGGGAGCGGGCGGGCACGTTCCTGGCCGCGATCGGGGTCGGCGGCGGGGTGGCGCTGCTGCTCACCGCGTACCCGATCTGGTTCCAGTTCAACGGCCCGCAGTCCTACCGCGGCCTGCAGGGCGGGGTCTTCCACAACTGGGGTGAGGACCTGATGGCCTTCGTCACCTTCGCCCGGGACACCGTCGCCGGGGACGAGGCGGTGGAGAAGACCATCGGGCTGACCGAGCAGAACACCTGGTTCGGCTGGCCGCTGGTGCTGGTCGGGCTGGTCGCGCTGGCGTTCCTGGTGCGCCGGTCGGTGCCGGCCCGGATCCTGGCCGTGCTGGTGGTCGTCTTCACGGTCGCCTCGATCGGGCCGAAGGTGCGCTTCGACGGGGTGGAGACCGACGTCGACGGCCCCTGGGCGTACGTGCCGGACGACCTGCCGCTTGTCGAGATGATGATGCCGACCCGGCTGAGCCTGGTGGTGGTCGGCGCGGTGGGCGTGCTGCTGGCGCTCGCCTGGGACGCCCTGGCCCGCGCCGGCCGTTCCCCGGTGCCCGCCCCGCGCACCGGCGGCGAGACCGCG